>NZ_JAAKNE010000019.1:0-50577 GCF_049170755.1 Aeromonas sp. 604176 | reverse complement strand
GGGTACATCAGGCTCTGGCGAAAAGCGGTGGAGAGGTTGAGCCGCTCCGAGCTGTGGTGCACCACGTGGGAGGCCCACAGCCAGCGAACATGGTGGCTGGTGAAGTGGAACAGCCAGTAACAGAGATCCTGCAACAGGAACAGCAGTAGCACACTCCAGAGATTCAGCTCGATATCGAACAGTCGCCAGCCCCAGAGGGTGTCATACAGATAAGCAATGGCGATGGCCGCCAGCGCATCGCCACCCTGATGCATCAGGGCCAGGGCGGCGTTGGCGAACAGATCCCGCCACTGGTAGGTGGCTGTGGGAAAGGCCGCGCCATGTTTGCGCAGGTAGAGCATCTCCCAGCCGATAAAGGCCAGAAAAACCGGGGAGAGGTAGAGCAGAAGCAGTTGCACATCCATATGTGGCCATCCATTCAGAGCAATTGCTCTCCAGCATAAAGGATGGTTTTAATATTTCATTAACATTTTTCAGCCAACGAAGAGATGGCATGAAATATGGCGCACCAGCAGAGGAAGGCGCAGCGGATGGCTATGCTTGATGCAGGCTTTTTCAGGAGGTGCTGGCTTATGCGCGTCTGGTGTTGCTTGTTGCTGGGGTTGTGCATGATGGCGCACGCCAAGACCCGGGTCGAGATCCTGGCGGATGCCGCCTATCCCCCCTACTCCTGGCAGGAGGGGGAGGAGGTCAGGGGGATCTATGCCGACATCATCCGCGAGGTGACCTCTGCCATGCCTGACTATGAGGTGGTACTCAAGCCTATGCCGTGGCGGCGCGGTCTGAGTATGGTGGAACAGGGGACCGCCTTCGCTATTTTTCCACCCTACTACATGCCCGACACCCGCCCTTACATGTGGCCCTACTCCCAGCCGATGCTGGATGAAGAGCTGGTGGTGATGTGCGGCGCCAGTGTGGCAGCCAATACCCCGCAGGCCAGCTTTCCGCTCGACTATCACGGTTTGCGCTTTGGTATGAACGCCGGTTTTGCCGTCGGCGGCGATGCCTTTTGGCAGGCGGTAAAAGAGAAGCAGATCGACGTGGAGGAGGTGAAAAGCAATCGGGAGAACCTGCTCAAGATTGTCCGCGGCCGGGTCGATTGCACCATCAATGATCGCCTCTCCCTGCTCTATGAGTTGCTCAACATGATAAAGGCCGATCAGCTGGCAGTGGCCGATATGTCCCTGCTCAAACAGGGTCCGGTACTCAGCAAGGAGCAGGGGTTTCTCGGCTACAGCCGCAAGGGGGAGTACCCCTACAAACAGGCCTTTATCGACCAGTTTGACAAGGGGCTCTATCAGCTCAAAAAGCGCGACGGGATCAAGCCCATCGTCGAGCGCTATCTGGGAAAGTCCCCGCGCTGAGCCGGTAACCGCGGGAGCGGCTTCAGCAGCGAGTGGGTGTTGTTTCATCCGATCCGCAAAGAAAAAGTGAGAGGAACCATGGTTCCTCTCACTTTTTTACTGGCCATTTTAACTGGCTGTGGGTCTGCGTTTACAGCACCTGACTCAGGAACTGGCGCAGGCGCGGGGAGGGGGGATTGTCGAAAAACTCCGTTGGCTTCTCATCCACCAGCAGTTCACCGCTCTCCATAAAGAGCACCCGATCCGCCACTTCCCGGGCAAAGCCCATCTCGTGGGTCACCACCACCATGGTCATCCCTTCGCGGGCCAGCCCCTTCATCACATCCAGCACTTCCCCCACCATTTCGGGGTCCAGCGCACTGGTGGGCTCGTCAAACAGCATGATGCGCGGCTGCATGGCGAGCGCCCGGGCAATGGCTACCCGCTGTTGCTGACCACCGGAGAGTTGGGAGGGATAGCTGGCTGCTTTCACCGACAGCCCCACTTTCAGCAGCAGCGCCTTGGCTCTGTCTTCGGCCTCACGGCGCGACAGGCCACGCACCTTCTGCGGAGCGAGGCAGATATTATCCAGCACCGTCAGGTGGGGAAAGAGGTTGAAGGACTGGAACACCATGCCCACCTCTTCCCGCAGCTTGTTGACATCGCCCGGCTCGGTCAGGCTGATGCCGTCGACTACTATGTTGCCGTCGTTGATGGTCTCCAGCTGGTTGAGGGTGCGCAGGAAGGTGGACTTGCCCGAGCCACTGGGGCCGACGATCACCACCACTTCCCCTTCGGCGACCTGGGTGCTGACATTTTTCAGGGCATGCACTTCGCTGCCGTAAAACTTCTCGACACCGGTCGCTTTGATGATGGGATCAGTTGCTGCGCGCATATTTCGCCTCCAGAAAACGAACCGGGAAGGCGAAGGGGGTGCCGGTGATGGCTGCACTTCTCGACGCCCGTTGCACCTTGATGATGGGATCAGTTACTGCGTGCATATTTCACCTCCAGAAAACGAACCGGGAAGGCGAAGAGGGGGGCGGTGATGGCTGCACTTCTCGATGCCTGTGGCACCTTGATGATGGGATCAGTTGCTGCGTGCATATTTCACCTCGAGACGGCGTACCAAGAAAGAGAGGGTGCCGGTCAGCACCAGATAGAGCAAGGCGACGGTAAACCATACCTCGAACGGACTGAAGGTGGAGCTGACTACCTCGCGACCGGCCTTGGTCAGATCGGTGATGGAGATGACCGACACCAGCGAGGAGTCCTTGATCAGGTTGATGAACTGACCCGCCAGCGGCGGCAGTACCCGCTTGAACGCCTGCGGCAGGATGACGTAGCGCATGGTCTGGGCCGAGGTGAGGCCCAGACTGCGACCCGCCTCCATCTGCCCCTTGTGAATGGAGCTGATGCCGGCGCGCACGATCTCCGCCACATAGGCGCCGGTAAAGACGGCCAGTGCCGCGACCGCGGCAGTGAAGCGATCGAGGTTCAGCACTGTGCCGATAAAGAAGTAGACGATGAAGATCTGCACCAGCAGCGGGGTGCCGCGAATGAGCTCCACATAGGTGACGGCCAGATTGCGCAGGGCCGGGTTGGGGGAGAGTCGGGCCAGCCCGGCCAGGGTGCCGAGCAAAATGGCGAAGATGCCTGCCACCAGCGAGAGCTTGATGGTGACCCAGACGCCCCAGGCGATGGGGCCGGCGGTCCAGCTCAGCTGGATATCGAGGGCATCGCCACGAAAGACGGTATCCCCTTCGCTGACCTGCACACCGCTGGTCGCGATGGGCTGGCGCTGGTTGGGGTCGAGATCGTTTTGCAGGAACAGTTTGCCTTTCTCTGCGGCCGTGGTGCCAGCCACAACGGTGCCGTCAAACTCGGCGTAATTCTTCTGCTCGGCCTGATAGGCGATGTACTGGGGAATGCGTTCCCAGCGCCAGGTGTAGTCAACGGATTGCACCGCCTTGTAGATGCCGAACACGGCCACCAGCAGCATCAGCAGGAAAACCCCATGCCAGAGCAGCTGATTGGGCTGTTTTTCCATCTGTCTTGTCGGTTTGGGTGTGTGCACAGTCACAACCTCTTCTCGTTATTGTGTGGGGTGTTGCGAGAGGGGGCGGCAAGGCGCCCCCTTTTGAGGTTATTTGAGCTGACTCAGCCAGGCGTTGGATTCGAACCACTTCTTGTAGAGGCGGTCGTAGCTGCCGTCGCCCTTGATTTGGCGCAGGTAGTTGTTGAACCAGTTGAGGGTGTCCTGATCTCCTTTGCGGATGGCCCAGGCCAGCGGCTCGAAGGTGAACGGCTTGTCGAGGTGTACCACGGCGCCCTTGTTCTGGGAGGCGAAGATGGCGTTGTAGGGCAGGTCGTAGACGAAGGCATCGACCTTGCCGTTGATCACCTCCAGCTTGGCGTCATCCTGGGTTTCAAACTGCAGCAGGGTGGCTTTCGGGATGAGGCGCTTGACCGCCTGCTCGCCGGTGGTGCCGAGCTTGACCGCAATCTTGTATTTCGGATCGTTGAGGTCGGTGAAGGATTTGATCTCGGCAGCCTTGTCCTTGCGCACAACGATGGTCTGGCCGACCACGATGTAGGGATCGGCAAAGTTGACCCGCAGGTTGCGCTGGGGAGTGACGGTCATGCCGCCCATGATGACGTCGAACTTGTTGGTCAGGAGCGCGGGAATGATGCCGTCCCACGCGGTATTGACGAACTCGACCTTCACGCCCATCTCCTTGGCGACCATCTTGGCGAGATCGACGTCAAAGCCGATGTACTGGCCCTGTTTGTTGGTCATCTCGAAAGGTTGATAGCCAGCATCGAAGCCAACCCGCAGCACACCGCGCTCCAGCACGGCATCCAGGGTTGAGGTGGGGGTAGTGGCGGGGGCGGCGGTCGCCAGCCCGCAGAAGAGCAGGGTAGAAAGAATCAGTTTTTTGATCATGGGTGACGTCTCTGTCGATGTTGTGTTCGGCCTTGAACCTGATCCCGTGCGACTCCGTGGCACAAGAGACTGCTGCATCCGGCAACAGGCAAGACAGGATGAATGTCTTGGGTCGGGGGAAAGCCCCATATGGGATGCTATGAATCGAAATTGAGCGAAAAATGTACCAAAAACCAATTGTGTCAGAATACTCAATAGGTTAGAGGCGCTTTTTGCTCACCGCTTCACTCATAAAATCACACGAAAACAACATATCTATCTAACGTGGCCGGTTCAAGCCCAAATTGTGTTCAATACCTTTTGTTACATATGATGGGGTTCGCTTGTGACTTGTTTTGTACTCTGACTTTATCTGTACCTGCGGTGGTGCGATCCCGACAGGACAAGCAGGTCACAAAGACAGTAAACAATATGTTTTTATTGTGAAAACAGTCAGCCCCCTCTGGGTCTTGGCAAACGCTTCTCATATACTCAGTTACCTTCTGAAACTGGTTCTTGTATGGCGCTCTCACTGCTGCTGAAACTGGACGTTTTTACCCTGATGCTGATGGCGCTGGGTGGCTACAGTCTTGGCTTTATCACCCTCTCCATCATCTGGTCTACCCACAGGGAGATCCCCGGTATCGGTTACTGGTGGTGGTCTGCACTCTGTGCGCTGTGGCCCAGACGCTATTCTCGTTGCAGGCATTTTTCCCCAGCCCATCCGGCATCTGGCTGGCCAACACCCTGATCACGCTCTGCATCGCGCTGATGCCGCTGGCGCTGCAGCGCTTTTTCGGCCAGCCGCCGAACTGGCGTGCCGGTGTGCTCTTTATGCTGATCTATCTGATTATCCTGAGCTGGTGCATCGTGAAGGGGGGGATGGAGTCTAGGGTGATGCTGGCTTGCCTGAGCTACATGGTGCTGGGGGCGGTGATCGTCTATCTGGTCTGGCGTCACGGCTATCCCGACTATTTGCCGGCGGTGATGGTCTTTACCGTGGTCAACATCCTGCTCTACGCCTTCTACCTGATGCGGCTCTGGTTCCTGTGGCAGGACAACGTGCAGATGCTGATGGATAAGAGCGGGGTCAATGTGCTGCCCTTCCTCTCCATGCTGATGGGAAGCTATCTCTCCACCTTCGGGGTGCTGCTGCTCTGTACCCAGTACCGGGCGCTGGCGCTGCACCAGCAGGCGAGTCACGACCCTCTCACCGGCCTGCTCAACCGGCGCGGCTTTATGGAGCAGCTGAAGCAGCAAAAGTTGGGTGACGGCGGCGCGCTGGCCGTACTCGACATCGATGATTTCAAGCAGATCAATGACCAGTATGGCCACGAGGTGGGTGATCGGGTGCTGGCCGAGCTCGGCGCCTATCTGGGTAGCCAGCCCGATTTGGTGTGCAGCCGTTTCGGTGGCGAGGAGTTTGTGCTGCTCTTCTCGCAGCCCGGTGTGCTGGCGCTGCAGCGCTGCGAGGGATTGCTGGAGGCGGTCGCGAACCGCAACATGGGCGGCCTCTCCATCACGGTCAGCATGGGGCTCTCCCACTGGCACGGGGAGTGGTACTTTGATCCTCTGTTCACTCAGGCCGACCATGCGCTCTATTGCGCCAAGCGGCAGGGCAAGAATCGGGTCTGTCAGGCTGGCCGGGAGGCGTAACTCCCGCTCAGTCCGGTATCACATCGTGTCGGCAGGTTGGGGGCGTGGTGCCTGCGCCTTGAGAAAGGGGAGCAGCAGCAGGGCTGAGATGCCCGCCGCCACCGAGATCACCACGAAGAAGCCGTTCCAGTGCCAGATCTCCATCACCTTGGCCAGCGGATAGCCCGACAGCGCCGCCCCCATGTAGGCAAACAGGCCGACAAAGCCGGTAGCCGCTCCCGCCGAGTTTTTGTGGGAGCACTCCGCCGCCGCCATGCCGATCAGCATCTGGGGGCCAAACACGAAGAAGCCGATGGTAAAGAAGCAGGCCGCCTGCATCACATAGCTGAAGAAGGGCATCAGCCAGAGTGACCCCACCGCCAGCAGGATCCCCACCGCAAAGATGAGGTTCATTGGGCCACGGTTGCCGTTGAACAGCTTGTCCGATCCCCAGCCCGCCACCAGCGCGCCGATAAAGCCCCCCACCTCGAACATGGAGATGGCCGAGTTGGCGCTCATCAGATTGAAGCCGCGCTGCTCGGTCATGTAGAGATTGCCCCAGTCGTTGATGGCGGTGCGCACCACATAGACCAGCACGTAGCAGCAGGCGAGCAACCAGATATAGGGGTTGCCCAGCACATATTTGCGCAAGATCTGGCGATGGGAGAGCCCCGCATCCTGGGTCTGCTGGGCCAGCTCCATGGCGTCCTTGCGCCACTCGCCTACTGTCGGCAGCCCCATGGCGCTCGGGGTATCCCGCAGCCGCCAGCAGAGGAACAAACCCGCCACGATGGCGATAAGGCCGGGCACTATCATGCCGTAGCGCCAGCCATGTTGCAGGGCGATGGTGCTGACGATAAGGGGAATGAGCGCGCCGCCGACGTTGTGGGCGGTGTTCCAGGCCGACCACCAGACGCCGCGCTCGGTACGCGAATACCAGCTTGTGAGCAGCTTGGAGCAGGGGGGCCAGCCCCAGCCCTGGAAGAAGGCGTTGGCGACCCAGAGGGCGGCAAACATCCAGAGTGCCGACGAGAGGCCGAACAGTATGTTGATAACGCCGGTGGCCATCAGTCCGACACCCATAAAGTAGCGCGGGTTGGCGCGGTCACTGATGATGCCGGAGAAGAACTTGGAGCAGCCGTAGGTGATGTAGAACAGAGTCCACAGCATGCCGATATCGGACTTGTCCAGCATGCCGCTCGCCAGCATGTCCGGCATGGCGAAGTTGAAGCTCTTGCGGGTGAAGTAGAAGACCGCGTAGCCCAGATACATGGTCAGCAGCAGGTGCAGCCGCCAGTGGCGATAGGTGGCGTCGATCTCGGCCTGATCCCGGATAAGGGGCCGGGGCGGCGCGCTTCTCATAAAACTCAGCACTGGCTGGCCCTCTGGTAGTGATTAGCCATGACTCTCCTCCCGTCTGCGACTGGGCAGGTTGACCGTCAGCTGGGTGCCGTGGATGCAGGAGAGTTGCAGACTGCCACCGAGCGCTTGTACCCGCTCGCGAATGCCGAGCAGGCCATAGCCCTGTTGCGGGCGGCTTTCCGGCAAACCGCGGCCATCATCTTCCAGCACCAGTTGCAACTGCTCGCCGCTGGCCCGGGCGCGAATGGTGACCGAGTGGGCGTTGGCATGTTTGACCACGTTGTTGAGCCCCTCCTGACAGACCCGAAACAGGGTGACCCGCTGGGCATCCGAGAGATCCCCATCTGCCAGCTGCCACTCCAGACGGGTGACGATGCCGTGACGCTCCAGCTCCAGCTCTCTGAGCAGTGCCCGTACCGCCTGTTCCAGCGTCATGTCGTCGAGCTGGCGCGGGCGCAGCCGCCCGAGCAGACCGCGCACAGCGTCATAGATCCCGAGCGATAGTGTGTCTATCAGGGCGCTGCTCTGGCCCACCCCGGCATTATCGGGGGCAAGGCGGCGCACGATCCCTGCCTGGGTACGAATGGCTGTGATGGTCTGGCCGATGTCGTCGTGCAGCTCGCGCGCCACCTCCTTGCGGATGCTCTCCTCGGTCTCCAGCAGCCGCTCGGTGAGCTGGCGATTGTGGGCGAGCTGGCGCGTCAGCGCCTGATTGAGTTCGCGCTGGCGCTGGATCCCGGCACCCAGCAGCAGGCCAGTGAGACTCTGGGCCAGCAGGGAGAGCAGCAGATCGAGGGGGTGGTCATGCCAGGCTTGGCTCGCCAGCAGGGCGATAGTGTTCATCAGGGTGGCGAGCAGCGCCCCCTGCCAGCCGTAGCGCCACGCCATGGCGATGATGGGGATGGCCAGACAAAACGGGGTAAAGCGCACCAGCGAGTTGGGCAACCCCAGTTGCAGCCAGAGGCTCAGCACGAACAGCAGCAGATACCAGACCAGATGGCGAAAGCGCCACTCCACCGGCTGATCCACCAACGCAGGCCCCAGCGGCACCCAGGTGGCGCGAGTGAGGTAGTGCCAGATCAGCATGCAGGTGGAGGTCAGCGTCAGCCCGCCGGTGAGGCTGAGCAGCAGTGCCGAGAGGCCATCTTCCCCCGCCAGATGCCAGAGCAGGGCTTGCAGCAGCGCCGCCGCCGTGACGGTGGCGAGCAGCAGCAACAGTTGCTGCCAGTCGTTGCGCACCTGTTGGCGACGGGCAATCAGCAGCGGTAGCAGGGTCAGCAGACTGCCCGCGACCAGCCAAGGCCAGTGGGGCAGCCCTACCTCCAGATTGAGCCAGTAGAGCAGCAGCCCTTCGCACAGCAACAGCGGCGGCCAGTAGTGGCCCGGGCTTTGCAGCAGCAAGCCGAGGCGCAGACCGAAAGGGAACAGCAGCACCGCCAGCGCCGGGCCACCCGCCAGATGCAGGCTGATGCTCCAGAGGCAAAACCAGCCGGCGGCAAAGATGAAGCAGGCCGCCAGCGCGATGGCGACATAGCTGGCAAAACGGGAGATCACCAGCTATCCAGCATGCGGTGGGCCAGCTCGACGTTGTTGCTGACCTTGAGCTTGTCCATCAGGTTGGCGCGATGGACGTGAACCGTCTTGGGGGAGAGTCCAAGCTGCTCGGCAATGGCCTTCACCTCCAGCCCCTGTGCCAGCAACTGGGCAATCTCCCGCTCCCGATTGGTGAGGGGATCCCGGCTGCTGCTGGCCAGTTTCTGGGCGATGTCCGGCGTCAGATAACACCCCCCCTGGGCGGCGGTACGCACCGCGGCGATCAGCTCGTCCGGACTGCAGCGTTTGGAGAGAAATCCCTTGGCGCCGGTTTGCAGTGCCTGCTCGATGAGGGCCGGGCTGTCGTGCACCGAGAGCATCACCACGGCCAGACCGGAGGGGAGCTGCTTGAGCAGATCCAGCCCCGATTGGTCGGGCATCGAGATGTCGCAGACGCAGACGCGCGCCCCGCTGCCGGGCAGGCCGGCAAGGGCATCGCTGGCGGAGCCGAATTCGGCGACCACCTGCAGGTCGGGCTCCAGATTGAGCAGTTGGGCAAAACCGGATCGGACGATCTGGTGATCGTCGATAAGGGCAATTTTTATCATGATGTCAGCCTGAAATTCGGTGCGTCATGACCATGACGCGGCCAACAAGATACCTGCCCCTCGAGTCAGGCTCAAGCAGCAGCAGGAAAAGGGGCTAAAAACCGGGGAGCAAGGTGAACAAAGCTTGATCGGGATCAGCTGGCAAGGGCGAGCAAGCGGGCTGATCAACAGGGGATGACCAGCCCGTGGGACTCAGCGGTGCAGCTCGCCGGCGCGCTCCGGCTGATAGACCACTTCCAGAATTTCGACCTCGATGGTGCGACCGGCCGGGCCCGGCCAGGCGATGCTGTCGCCCACTTTCAGACCGAGCAGGGCGCTGCCCACCGGCGCCAGTACCGAGATGTTGCTCTCGTCGCCCTTGGCATCGCGCGGGTAGACCAGGGTGAGGCAGAACTCGTTGCCGCTGCTCTGCATCTTGAAGCGTACCTTGCTGTTCATGGTGACCACGTCCGGCGGCATGTCGGCCGGTTCGCGGATCTCGGCGCGGTCCAGCTCCTCTTGCAGGGCGAGATGCTGCGGGTGGTTGCCGAGCAGTTGTTCGATACGGTCCAGATCAAGGCTGGAGATAACCAGATGAGGTTGTTTCATAAGATATTCCTTATCAATAGCGGATAGGCCCATACCGGCGGGTGCAGGTTGGCCATCACGCAAAGTGTTACAAAAATGGATTCAACAGGTTCAATCGATTGAAAATGCCATGCCCCCAAGCGACTCGCGGCCGAAGGAGCGAGGCGGGGGCTCAGCAGGGTGTGAGCAAATGCGAGGAAATAGCGAGTATTTTCATGGGGCTACCATAACCATTCTGGCCGGCCTTGGCAACCGTGATTGAGTGACTACTCAGGAACCTGATAGTTGTACTGACGGATGATCCGCGCCAGTGTGCCATCATGGCGCATCTCGTCAATCACGGCTTGCCAGCGACGCCCTTCGGTGAAGGGAAAATCCTTGCTGGCCGCGATAAATAACTGGGTACGCATCAAGGATTCGCCTTTTACTATCTCATCGATGGAAAATCCGCCCGTCTGCTGGTTGTAGAGGATGACGTTCCAGGCTGCGACCCAGGCATCGATGCGTCCTCGTTGCAGTTTGAGGGCATTGAGGTCTTCGGTGGCGACGGTTTGGCTGGCGAGATTCAGCCTCTGCTTGAGCAGATACTGGCCGAAGGAGTGACGCAAGGTGCCCACCTTGAGTGAAGGAAGCGCGTTTATCATGAGCGGGGTGGGATGCTTGTGGCGATTGCTGACAATGAGGAACTCTTCATCAAGGATGGGGGAAACCCAGTAGTAGAGATGCTCCCGTTGAGAGCTGCGTACTGGCGGTATCAGCAGTACATCCTTGCGATGGGCGGTTTGGGTGAGGGCTCGGGCCAGCGGCATCAGCTCGATGGTGAGCGGCTCTTTGAGGCGCCGGGCGGCCTCCTCCATGATCTCGATGGCGACACCGCTTGGTTTGCCGTGAGAGGAGCGAATGACGTAAGGGGGCAGCTCGGCCGCCACCAGCACAATAGCCTGGGCACCGGTGTTCACCAGCAACAACAGCAGGGCAAAAAAGGGCAGGCAGAGAGCGCGCATCAAGGTCGTGAGCCAGAGTCGAATATGCAGAGTGTAACATTCCTGCCTGCGTTGTCGTTGTGCCCGCTGAGGGGTTGGGATCTCAGTCGAAGAAATCCCGCAGATCGCGCACTTCGTAATCAGCGAGTTGCTGCCAGGGGAGCTGAGCAGGCAGCTTGCGCAGGGTCACCTCCATCCGGTAGCTGCGATAGCCGTCGAGACTGGCTGACTCGACCACCAGCGGGATCTGCCACTGACTCGACCAGAGAATCCGGGTTCGTTGCTGCCCTTCGCGCTTTTCATACCAGCGGGCCTGCTCGGGGGCGGCCTCATCCAGCGGGGTCATCCCCTCGAGCAGCGCCGGGTTGACGAGATGGCGGAGCCGCGGCCAGTCGGGTTTGAAGGCCACCTGGCCATACTCTTCCACCGGCACCTCAACCAGTTGGTTGTGCCAGCTGTCGGCATAACGCAGCTGAAGTTCACCCTCATCACTGCGACTGACCCAGCGGGCCGCCATCTGGTGGGTAAAGTGCTTGTGGCCGGGGGTGGCGTCGTGAGTGGCGTGATAGGCACGGGCAAGGGGGAGGGGAATGAGCCGCTGGCTCCACACCTGATTGCCCACGCGCAGCCACTTCTCTTGCCAGACACTCTCTCTGGCGATGCCATCGCTGCCGGTGTTCCGGTCGTGATAGCTGATCCGGGCGGCGAGATCCGGGGGCGTGTCGTCAGCATGCAGGGGGAAGGCGAAGGTGCTGCCAAGCAGCCATAACGAAAGCAAAAGTCGCATCATCATCTGTCGCTCGAAAGAGCCGGGGCCCGGGCCGCTGAGTCGATTGCTCAGATGCACCCGGGCCCCTGCTGCTTACAGGCCGAGCGCCTCCCGCAGTTTGCCAAACACCTTGGTGTTATCCAGCGTGCCCTTGAAGCGGTTGCTGCCGGCGCCATCGGCAAACAGCATCACATCGCCGCCGCCGTGGGTTTCCGATGTCAGTTTGACGCCGGTCTCCTGCAGATAGTCATTGGCCATCACCTGATCGCTGGTGAGGACGGGGCGTACATCGGGGCGGTTGGGGCCGTTACCGAACACCAGGGTGGTGAAGGGCTTGCCATCCACGTCGTTCTGGGTCGAGCCATCGCCATTTTTAACCAGATCCAGCACCGGATTACCCTTGGCGGAGTAGCCGTTAATGGTCATGGTGTGGTCATGGTCGGCGGTGACCACGATCAGGGTATTGCTGAGATCCACTTTACCCAGCGCCGTCTTGACCGCCTCATCCAGTGCCACTGCGTCGGTGAGCGAGCGCTTGGCATTGGTGCCGTGCAGGGCGTGATCGATACGGCCACCCTCTACCATCAGGAAGTAACCCTGACTGTTCTTGCTCAGCAGGTCGATCGCCTTGGCGGTCATTTCGGAGAGGGACGGCTGGGTATTGGCTGCCCCCTTGGCGACCCGATCCAGCTCGTAGTCCAGGTGGGATTTGCTACTGAACAGACCGAGCACCTTGCCGCTGGTGACCTTGGCCAGTTCGCTTTGGGTGGTGACATAGCTGTATCCCTGCGCCTTCATCTCGGCGGTCAGGTCGCGGTTGTCATTGCGACCGCCCTTGTTGCTGGCGCTGTAGGGGGTCCAGTGGTTGGCACCACCGCCCATCAGTACATCGACCCCATCCCCCAGCGCCTGGTTGAAACCAGTTCCTCCCGGAACAGCTTGTGCGGCGATGTCATAAGCGGCATCCCGATGGCAGATGTGGGCGTAGGTAGCCGCCGGGGTGGCGTGGGTCAGCTCGGTGGTGGTGACGGCTCCGACCGATTTGCCTGCCGCCTTGGCCAGCTCCAGGATGGTGGGCACCGGCTTGCCATTATCGCTGCTGCAATTGTTGACGGTTTTGTTGCCATTGACGTCTTTGCCGGGGGCGACGGCTTTGGTGTCGCTGCTCATGGCGATCACCTCGTTGTTCATCTTGACCCCGGTGGTGTAGGCCGCCATGGAGGGGGCCGAGTCGGTGGTCTGGGCATCGTTGGAGAAGGTCTTGATGCGGGCACTGCGCGGCAGTTTCATCATCTCCAGATTGCCCTCTTCTCCCACCTTGAACAGGCGGGTGGCGGTGAGCACGGTAGGCCCCATGCCATCACCGATAAAGAGAATGACGTTTTTGGCATCACCGGCCTGTGCCTGGGAGGTTGCGCCCAGTGCACTGAACAGGGCGGCGCAGACCAGCGTGTGCTTGATGGATGTGTTCATCTGTTTGCTCATGAAAGTGCTCCTTACAGCTTGGCCGCAGCCTTGATCTTGCCGAACACGGCGGTGTTGTCGAGTGAGCCATGGAAGCTGTCAGCCCCCTTGCCGATGGCGCCGAGGAAGACATCTGTGCCGCCGTGGGTCTCGTTGCCGATCTCGCCCACCTTGACCACCACTTCCTGGTGGTAGTCATTGGCGGAGACGGTGGCATCGTCGAGCGGGGCGACGCTGCTGCGCGGGCCATCCAGCCGGTTGTAGCCGTTGCCAAAACCTATGATGGTGTAGGGCATGCCCTCGCTATCCTTGCTTGGCTCGCCAGTCTCGTAGTTCTTCACCAGCCCGAGTACGCCGGGGTTGTCGGCGGTGGTCTTGCCGGTGCGCTTGGCATAGCCGTTGAGCACGAGCGTGTGGTCGTGATCGGCGGTGACCACGATCAGGGTGTTTTTCAGCTCGGGGTCGCTCTTTTTCACCTCGTCGATGGCGGCTTTGATGGCGTTGTCGAAGGCGATGGTGTCCTGCAGCGCCCGCTTGGCGTTGGTGTCGTGCAGGGCGTGGTCTATGCGGCCCCCTTCCACCATCAGGAAGTAACCCTTCTCTTTGCCCTTGAGCTGCTTGATGGCGGCCAGGGTCATCTGGGCCAGTGACGGCTCGCTGGCAGGGCGGTCCAGGTCATATTTCATGTGGCTGGAACCAAACAGACCCAGCAGCGGCTTGCCCGCATCGGCCTTGTTCAGCTCATCCAGATTGCTGGCAAACTGGTAGCCCTTGGCCTGCATTTCGCTGATGAGGTTGCGGCCATCCTCCCGCTTGCCCTTGTCGGCTTTGGGCAGGAAGAAACTGCTGCCGCCACCGAGCACCACATCCAGCCCCTCCTTGAGGGCGCTGTTGTAGCCTTTGCCGCCCGGTACCAGCTGGACGGCGATATCTGCCTCCAGATCCCGGTTGCAGATATGGGCATAGGTAGCCGCCGGGGTGGCGTGGGTCACCCGGGTACTGGTTACCACGCCGGTACCGCGGCCATCGGCTTTGGCCAGCTCTAGCAGGGTAGTCACCGGCTTGCCGGCGCTCTTGCTGCAGTCGCTCTCATAGGTGGCGTCGCCGTCCATGCTGATGACGCCGTTGTTGCTCTTGACCCCGGTCATGTAGGCCGCCATGGAGGGGGCCGAGTCAGTGACCTGGGCATCGTGGGAGAAGGTCTTGATAAAGGCCGTTTCTGGCAGGGTATCGATGGTGAGATCACCCTCTTCGCCGACACCGTAGATGCGGGCTGCCGTCAGGGTGTTGAGGCCCATGCCGTCACCGAGGAAGAAGATGACGTTGGTGGGTTGGGCTGCGGGCTTGGTCGCCACCGTGTCATTGTCTGATTTGCAGCCGGCAGCCAGGGCGGCGCCGATCATCACTGCAAGTCCTGCCATTTTTCTCATTGGGGTTCGCTCCTTGTAAAACCTGAGCGCAGCCTAGAGGGGGCAGATGACACTTTTACTGACTATCGGTGACGGTTGTGTGAAAAAGTGATGAAAATGTTACACTATATCAATGTGTTATCTGTCAATTGAGCCAGTTGGTCCGGTCGCTTCCGGCAAGGTCGCTCCGCCTCGGCGGTTTGCTGATTTGATGAGGTGATGGTTAGAATGACCTGTCAAAAGAGGCCCGCAGCAGGTAAAATGCGCCCCCTTCGTTCGATGCCCGCGGCAGAGCGCCTGTTGTTCCATGCGCCCGCCCGCAGCCCCCACAGAGAGTAACGGATATGTCCATCAACTGGTTCCCCGGTCACATGCACAAGGCCCGCAAAGAGATTGCCGAGGTCATGCCCCAGGTCGATGTGATCATCGAGATGCTCGATGCCCGCATCCCCTTCTCCAGCGAAAACCCGCTGGTGCCCGAGCTGCGTGGTGATACCCCTGTGATCAAGGTGCTGAACAAGGCGGACCTGGCCGATCCGGCGATCACCGATCTGTGGGTGGCGCACATGGAAAAAGAGAAGGGGATCAAGGCGCTGCCGCTGACGCAACAAGAGCCGGAGAAGATCAAGCAACTGCTGACTCTCTGCCACGAGATGCTGCCGGAGCGCAATTTTGAGCTGCGCGGCGTGCGGGCGATGATCATGGGGATCCCCAACGTGGGCAAGTCCACTCTGATCAATACCCTGGCGGGGCGCATCATCGCCCGTACCGGCAACGAGGCGGGGGTGACCAAGTCCCAGCAGCGGATCAAGCTGGATAACAACGTTATCCTGACCGATACCCCGGGTTTCCTCTGGCCCAAGCTCAACCCGCCCTCCTGCGGTTATCGTCTGGCCATCACTGCGGCCATCAAGGACACGGTTTTCGACTATGCCGATATCGCCATGTTTGCCGCCGATTACTTCATCAAGGCCTATCCGGAGCGGATCAAGGCGCGCTACCAGATTGACGAGTTGCCCGAGACCGAGATCGAGCTGCTGGAGATGATCGCCCGCCAGCGGGCGTTTATGCGCAAAGGGGGGCTGGCCGACCTGCACAAGGCGTCCGAGATCCTGATCAACGAGTTCCGCTCCGGCTTGCTTGGCCGCATCTCGTTGGAGACGCCGGAGATGGTGAGCGTCGAGATTGTCGAAGCCGCCGCAGAAGCCGAGCAAAAAGCCAAAGAGAAGGCCGAGCGGGAAGAGGAGCGTCAGGCCCGCGCCCGCCGCAAGTACGCCCGCAAGCGTCAGAAATAGTTATCCTCAGGCGTCCCGAGCTTGCCTGACAACGAGCGAGCTTGTGTGACCGAGATGACGGAACACGAAGAGGCGACCCCAGGGGTCGCCTCTTCTGTTTTATCTAGAGAAATCTCCTCCCACTCTGATGGCGTGTCCGCGCCATATAAAGCCATGCCATCAGCCAAAACGATGGCGCGCCGTCTCAAACAGCGACATATGAAGCGGGATCAGCTGTCGCCAGTCGCGGCGATAGCCGCCACCGGGCACCGCCGCGATGGGCAACCCATGCTTGATTGCACAGCCAAATACCATGGCATCGCGCAGGCGAACCCCTGCATCGCTCAAGGAGAGATAACCAAGCTCGTCGGCATGATGCACATCGACGCCCGCCTGATAGAGGATGAGATCCGGCGAATAGAGCCGCAGTGCCAGCGAGAGTGCCTGTTGCAGTGTGGTGAGATAGGCATCGTCCGTCATGCCGCTTGGCAGCGGAAAGTCGAGGTGAGAGGCGGCTTTGTGATGGGGAAAGTTGTGCTCCCCATGAAGGGATAGGGTGATGATATCGCGCCGTCCGGCGCACAGGGCTGCACTGCCATCTCCTTGATGCACATCGAGATCGACGATCAGCACCTGTTCGCAGCGCCCCTCGTCGAGGCAAGCCTGCGCCGCAATCACCAGATCGTTGAACAGGCAAAAACCGCTGCCGTGATCGCGATGGGCGTGGTGATAGCCGCCGGAGATCTGCAAGCCGCATCCCTGCTCAAGAGCATGGCGGCTGGCGGCAACGGTGGCACCCACCGAGCGCAAGGTGCGCTCTATCAGAATGGGTGACCAGGGAAAACCGATCTTGCGGATGGCGCGATCTTCCAGCTGGCCGCTCAGGGCCGCCGCGACATAATCAGCATCGTGAATGCGACAGATTTGCTCCCGGGTGGCCGACGGCGCTTCGCCAAGGGGGTAACCCTGCACCTGCAAGCGCTCAAACAGCCCCTGATACTTGGCCAGCGGGAAGCGATGGCGTTCGGGCAGGGCCAGGGAGGAGTAGAGGGGGTGATAGAAAATATGCAGTGACATCAGGGCATTGTTCCATCGATGCAGAGATGAACCTGGATATGAAAAAGGGGAGCCAAGCTCCCCTTGTCATTCCCGACGGGTCAGGATGATGTTTCCGGATTACTGCTGCTGGATAACCCAGATCTGGAAGGCTTTGCGGGTTTCCGCATCGGCCTTGTTGTACCAGTTTTGCAGTTGGGTCAGGGCTTCCGGATTGCTTTGCGCCTTGCTGGGCGCGGCTTGGGCCGGTGCGCTGGCGGCAGCCATCACGGCAGCAGAGGAGACGGCAACGGTTTTGGGCTGGTTGAAAGCTTTGCCCATGTTGATCAGCTCTTGCTGATAGTCACGGGTCAGCTGGAAGCCCTCTACTTTCGGCATTACGAACTGTTCACTGCTCACTTGCTGTCCTGTGACCTTGTCTTTCAGCGCCACTTTCTGATCTTTCAGGAACTGTTTGGCTTCTGCTTCATTGCGGGGCTTTTTATAGTCCAGCACCAGCTGCTGATTGTCGGCTGCAGTGAAGTTCAGCACCAGCGGCTCGGCGGTCACCAGCTTGATTTCGTTACGGCTGGAGTAGTTGCCTTCAAAGGCGACGACCAACTGGTGCTTGCCGGCAGAGAGGGGGAAGGTGCTGGTTTTGTCGAGCAGCTGGGGGTTGATGGATTGGCCATCAATCAACTGCACGATGTAAGGGGTGGATACTTCCAGTTTGGCATCAGCCAAGGCGCTACCGGCCCACAACAGACCAGCCAGCGCCGGTACCAGAACAGTCAGTTTCATTTCATCTCCTTGAACAGTCAGGCGATTGCCCACTGAAAACAGGGGCTCATTTTTACAGGTTTGGTCTACTGCGGCAATGGCTCTTTCTGGAGGTGTATGTTCGTGCAGTTGTCAGTTCATTTATCAATAACGGCATGCTTATTTATTCGATCCGCCGTGTAAACGGGGGGAGGGCATCAAGTAACCCCTTGCCATAACGCTTGGTCAGCAGACGCCGGTCAAGAATGGTGACTCGCCCCCGATCGGCCTCTTTGCGGATGAGGCGGCCACAGGCCTGGATCAGTTTGCGCGATGCCTCCGGCACCGTCAGTTGCAGAAAGGGGTTGCCTCCTCGCTGCTCCACCCACTCGGCGGTAGCCTCCTCGACCGGCGAGTTGGGCACCGCAAAGGGGAGTTTGGTGATCACCAGATTGGTGAGGTAGTGACCCGGCAGATCCAGCCCCTCCGAGAAGCTGCCGGTACCAAACAGGATGCTGGCTTGACCGCCATCGCATTTCTGCTTGTGCAGGGTGAGCAGGGCATTGCGGGAGGCTTCCCCCTGCACCAGCAGTGACAGTCCCTTGGCTCGCAAGCCAACGGCCACCTCATTCATCTGGCGGTAGGAGGAGAAGAGCACCAGACTCGCCTCCTTGCCCGCCAGAATACGTGGCAGCACGCTGATGAGTTCATTGGTAAAGGCTGGTGAGTTGGGTTCGTGCTCCATCTTGGGCAGATAGAGCTCGGCTTTCTGGTAGTCAAAGGGGGAGCGCAGGCGCAGATAGCGGGTACCGTCGTGCTCCTTGAGCCCCACCTGATGGCGAAAATAACTAAAGGAAGAGAGTGCTGTGAGGGTCGCGGAGACCAGTACGGCTCCCAGACATTTCGACCAGAGCCACTCCTCCAGCAGATAGCCCACCTCTATCGGTGAAGCGTGCAGCCAGATATCGCCGTCATCGCTCTTGGCCATCCAGCGGGCGAGCGGGGTTTTGCCGGTCGGCACATGGCGCCCCAGCATCTCCCAGAGGGCGCAGAAACTCTCCAGCCGCTGCAGATGAAAACCGCTCTCTGCCAACAGGGGTTCGGCCTCCTTGCGGCGGATCTCGCCATCTTTCAGCGCTTCACCTATGGCCCCTTGCATCCGATCCAGCGCTCGCAGCGCCTTCTTGCTCGACTCCTTGAGATTCTCCGCCAGCATGGGCAGGGGATCCGGCAATACCCCTTCGACGAAGCGGTAGTGGGGTTCCGTGCCAAACAGCCGATCGTTGGCGCTGAGCCACTGCTCGACCGCCTTCAGATCAGGCTGGATGGTGGCCAGTGCATCCTGCAGTTTGAGTTGGGGGTCGAGCAGGCTCTCCTTATTAAGAGTCCGCGCCAGCTTGCCTGCACTTTGTACCAGCTTCTCCAGCCAGCGACGCGAGCCTTTGACGCTGGCCGACGCTGCGCCGTGATCCCGGGCGATGGTGGGCAGGTGATGGGCCTCATCCAGCACATAGATGCACTCATCAGGGGGCGGCAGAATGATGCCGCCGCCCATGGTGAGATCGGAGAGCAGTAGCGCATGGTTGACGACCAGCACATCGGCGCTCTCCATGTCGTTGCGGGCTCGATGAAAGGGGCAGTGCTGGTGATGGCTCAGCGCCTTGTTGCAGGTGTGGCGGTCTGCGGCGATGCGATCCCAGCAAGTGTCGGGAATGGGCTCCGGCCAGTTGTCCCGATCCCCGTCCCACTTGCCATTGGTGTAGGCCTGCCACAGCGCCTGGTAGCGATCCTTGTCGCTGTCCGATGGTTTGGATTTGCTCAGACTGCCAAAGTCGAGCTCGAAGTTGGCCATCTCGGCGCCACTGGCTGCCTGCTCCAGCAGATGCTCGCAACAGTAGCGTTGACGCCCCTTGACCAGCATAAAGCGAAACGGAAGCTCGCTGTGGCGGTGGTAAAAAGGAAGGTCTTTGTGGATCAGCTGCTCTTGCAGGGCCACTGTGGCGGTGGAGATCACCAGCTTCTTCTGGGTGAGTCGCGCCACCGGAATGGCGCCCTGCGCATAGGAGAGGGATTTGCCGATACCGGTACCCGCTTCGGCAACCAGAATACGGCGTTGTTTGTCGTACTCGCCGGTCAGGGTTTTGGCTATCTCGGCCACCAGAAAGTTCTGCTCTTTGCGCGGCACAAAACCGGGTAATCCATCCGAAATCTGGCGATAGGTTTGACGAATGGTTGCTTTGAGGCGAGTAGAGAGCATGAAGAGAAGGCCAGTTAGGGGTTAATCGAAGGACAAGGATACCCGCAACCCCTCGGTGAGGTCGAGGCAACAGCCATTATCACGGAGTTTTACGCTGATCAGACCACTTTGGTTGTTTATCAGGTAGTTAGCGTTATTTGCATGCAAAATAGACTATTTGAGTCCAAATAATCAGCAGGATTCATTGTAAACGTTTTCCTTTTACCTTGCCGTCAGGTGAGACTTGGCTCACATTTTTGCCTCCATGACTATGGTTTGCGTAAAAAGTTCCAAGTTTTTTCATTGCGGTTCAAAAAATCCGGTGCTAGTCTCGGCGGCATAGTGATGCAAAGAACATCGCTAACACAGGGAATAACAACAACTTAGTGTTTAATTACAGTAGGCATTGGAAACTATGAAAAAGACAATTCTGGCTATTGCTATTCCGGCTCTGTTTGCATCCGCCGCTAACGCCGCAGTGATCTATGACAAAGACGGTACCACTTTCGACGTATACGGCCGTGTACAGGCTAACTACTACGGTGAGCACGATGATACCGATGGCGAGCTGATTGGTTCTTCCCGTCTGGGCTGGTCCGGTAAAGTTGCTCTGAACAACACCTGGTCCGGTATCGCCAAGACCGAGTGGCAAGTTGCTGCTGAAAACTCCGACAAGGGCAGTGACGGTAAGTCTAGCAAGTTCGATGCTCGTCATATCTATGCAGGCTTTGACGGCACCCAGTACGGTAAAATCATCTTCGGTCAGACCGACACTGCTTTCTACGACGTACTCGAGCCGACCGATATTTTCAACGAGTGGGGCGATGCGGGTAACTTCTATGACGGTCGTCAGGAAGGCCAGGTTATCTACTCCAACACCTTCGGTGGTTTCAAAGGTAAAGTTTCCTACCAAACCAATGACGACGTAGCGGTCAAGATCACTGACGTTGGTCAGAAGGTCAAAGAAGATGCCATCTTTGGTTCCGACGTTAAGCGTAAGAAAGCTTATGCCGTTGCCGCCGGTTACGATTTTGACTTCGGCCTGGGCTTCAACGCCGGTTATGCCTACTCCGACCTGCAAAACAAAGTTAATGGTCAGACTGGTAAGAAAGACGAGTGGGCTATTGGCGCGCACTACGCTATCAATGGCTTCTATTTTGCCGGTGTTTACACTGAAGGCGAAGTGAAGAACAAGAGCCTGGGTCTGAAAGATGACGGCCGTGGTTACGAGCTGGCTGCTTCTTACAACGTAGATGCTTGGACCTTCCTGGCTGGTTACAACTTCAAAGAAGGCAAGGCCAACGCTCAAGCTGCCGGTTCTACTTACAAGGATCTGGTTGACGAGACCCTGCTGGGTGTTCAGTACGCTTTCACTCCGAAACTGAAAGCTTACACCGAGTACAAGATCCAGGGTATCGAGAAGCATGACGACGAGTGGACTGTTGCTCTGCAGTACAACTTCTAATAAGTTGAACAAGAGTAATATCCAGGCTTGAGTCTTTGACCAGGCTACAAATGGCCGAGATAATTTCTCGGCCATTTTCTTTTTTGGCGACAGCGGATTGGCGCCATGATAAATCGCCGGATTGCTGTGTTAAGTGATCTTTGGCAAACCATTTGTCTCGGTTAATCTCTCCTGCTTCCTGCTTCCTGCTTCCTGCTTCCTGCTTCCTGCTTCCTGCTTCCTGCTTCCTGCTTCCTGCTTCCTGCTTATCTCTTTGATGGGGAGGGCACTGCTCTCCTTTACGTCATGCAGTCGTTGCTCGCAGCAGCTTGGTTTGACCGTGAGAATCTGGCTGCCCTTGCAAGGGGCGGTGCTATTTGCGCGGATTGTGCGGATATTGAGGGGGCATACATGGTGGATGTGATGCTGCACAGGGGGAGGGGATTGTGAGGCCAATCAGCGGTAGGTGCTTGGTGTGTCGCCGCTCTCGACTGAGTTAGCGTTGAAATTAGTAACAAACAAAAGGGAAGATGCCTGAGTATCTTCCCTTTTTGGTGATATGAGCGTTCCTGCTTTTGCAGGATCAGCCGTGTTGGCGGCGGTCGTTGGCCTGGGCGAGCAGCATGCGGCTTTCACGCAGGAACTGGTCGGCATGCTCGCCGAAGAAACCGGAAACTTGCGAGAATGCGTTGATGAAACCGTCCCTGTCTCCTCGCTCCAGCAGCCCCAGCGCTTCGCCGAAGTTTTGGTAGTAGCGACGGATCATCGCCAGATTCTGCGGTGACGACAAAATGATGTCGGCATAGAGGTGTGGATCCTGGGCGAACAGCCGCCCCACCATGGCCAGCTCCAGCCGGTAGATGGGGGAGCTCAAACTCAGCAGGCGATCCAGATTGGCCTGCTCCCGGGAGAGGTGCCAGCCATAGGCAAAGGTGGCGAAGTGACGCAGTGCCTGAATGAGGGTCATCGCCTCATCGTGGGCCTTGGCTTCCACCTGTTGCAAGCGGGCGCCCCAGATGGTCATCTGATCCAGCAGCCATTGGCTGGCGGCGGGGTCGCGACCCTGGCAGCAGACGATCACCTGCTTGGCAAGGCTCGCCACATCTGGCCCGAACATGGGGTGCAGTCCCAGTACCGGCCCCTGATGTACCGCCAGCATATGTTCGAGCGGCGCCGCTTTCACGCTGGTGACATCAACCAGCAGGCAATCTGCGGGCAGGTTGCCGAGCCGCTCAATGATCTGGCAGGTGATATCGATGGGCACCGCCACCATCACCAGACCGGCTCCGGCGAGGATCTCGTCAGCGCGCGGCCAGTCGGCTTGTTCCAGCGTCTCGACTCGATAGCCTGAGAGGCTGAACATATGGCCGAACAAGCGGCCAAGCTGGCCCTGACCACCGATGATGACCACCTTGCCAAGATCCGGCTTTATGCATTTGAAGCCGGTATCTTTCTCGCTGGCATAAGATTCACGCATTACCCGGCGCAGCACGTCTTCGATGAGATCGCCGGGCACCCCCAACTGCTCAGCCTCGGCTCGGCGGCGGGCCAGCATGCTCGCTTCCCGATCCGGTGCATAGATGGGCAGGCCGTGGCGGCTCTTTACCTCACCCACTTCTCCCACCAGGGCCAGACGGGCGGCCAGCAGATCGATCAGCTGCTTGTCCACCGCATCTATCTTGTCCCTGAGTACATTCAACTCTTCAGCCATATCCAGTCCCTGCTGGCGCCGCGAGCGGCGGCGCCCTGAAATTCAAGATGCAACAAGGTATCACGGTGTGAGCGGTTTGATGCCACCACTAGTGATACCTCGATTGTTCAATAGGTTACGACAAGATACCACGGCTTACCGTGCAGTTCTGCCCTTGAGGGGGTCAGCCAGCTGGTTGTGGCAGCGGGCGAGCAGGGTAGCGGTGGTGTCCCAGTCGATGCAGGCATCTGTGATGGAGACCCCGTAGCGCATCTGCTCCTTGGGCTGCTCGCTGGACTGGTTTCCCTCGAACAGGTTGGATTCGAGCATCACCCCGATGATGGAGCGGTTGCCCTCCTGGATCTGGTGGATGACGTTGTCGGCCACCTTGGGCTGCAAACGGTGATCCTTGCTGGAGTTGCCGTGGCTGCAATCCACCACAAGGCTCGGCAGCAGGCCCGCTTTCTCCAGCGCCTCTTCCGCCAGCGACACGTTGACCGAGTCATAGTTGGGATGTTTGCCGCCGCGCAGGATCACGTGGCCATCCGGGTTGCCCTGGGTCTGCAGCAGCGCAACCTGGCCCTGCTGGTTGATCCCCATAAAGGCGTGAGGGGAGGAGGCCGCCTGCAGCGCATTGATGGCAGTCCCCAGGTTGCCGTCGGTGCCGTTCTTGAAGCCGACCGGCATGGAGAGGCCGGACGCCATCTCCCTGTGGGTCTGGGATTCGGTGGTGCGGGCGCCGATGGCTGACCAGGAGAAGAGCTCCGCCAGGTATTGCGGGCTGATGGGGTCGAGCGCTTCGGTGGCCAGCGGCAACTCCAGCTCCGCCAGCCAGCAGAGCAGCTCGCGGGCACGGTGCAGCCCCAGCTCCACATCGAAGGTGCCATCCAGATTGGGGTCGTTGATAAAGCCTTTCCAGCCGACCGTGGTGCGCGGTTTCTCAAAGTAGACCCGCATGACAATGTAGAGAGAGTCCTGGTAGGCATCATGCAGCGCTTTGAGTCTGGTTGCGTACTCTTTGGCGGCGTCCATATCGTGGATGGAGCAGGGACCACAGATCACCAACAGCCGGTGATCGCGGCGGTGAATGATGTCGGCGATGGTATTGCGGGCCCCTTGCACGAATGCCAGCGCCTTGTCGGAGATGGGTAACTTCTCCTTGAGCTGGGCAGGCGTGATCATCACTTGTTCGGACTGGATATGGATGTTGTTCAGGGGGTCTCTTTGCATGATTTCATTCTCTCTACTGTATTAAGCCAAAAGCGATCGTACCCATATATTTACACTGGTACCTGCTTTGTTACGCAACCGCCCTCACCTTACCAAGGAAAAACAAACAATCAAGTGAAACTAGTGGGTTTACCACTAAAAAGTCAGATAAAGGAGCTGCTATATAGCGCTAACAGGAATAATACAGAGGGTTTTTCGGAGGGGTAATGGTTATTTTGTAATTTAATGTTTACAGCTTGGGGCGTAAAGGCTGCGTTGCCCAGCTGTTTACCCACAGTAAATGGCATCTCTGGGAGACTGCAACGCGATGGCAATGATGGTGTGAGGTGGCTATCTGGTCAGCCATAGAAAGAGGGAGCCATCATGGCTCCCTTTGCGGTAGGAAGGGGGATCCCGTCTGGCTGCGGATCAGCGCTTTTGTTTTCCCTGCAGCTCTTTGTTCAGGCGAGTGAGCATCCCCTGGGTGACCAGCACTATGCCCTGCTCGGAGCGGTGGAAGCGACGTGCATCTTCATCGGCGTTTTCACCGATCACCGTGCCTTCCGGCAGTTTGCACCCCTTGTCGATCACCACCCGGCGCAGTCGGCAACCGGCACCAATCTCCACACCCGGGAAGATAACGGCCTGATCCAGAGTGCAGAAGGAGTCGACCCGCACATTGGTAAAGAGCACCGAACTCAGGATGAAAGAGCCACTGACGATGGTGCCCCCGGCAAACATGGAGTTGATGGTCATGCCGTGCTGGCCGTTTCGGTCCTGCACGAACTTGGCGGGAGGAGTCATGTTCTGACTGGTCCAGATGGGCCAGTCCTGATCGTAGATATCCAGCTCAGGCGTGACGGAAGCGAGATCCATATTGGCCTCCCAGAAGGAGTCCACGGTGCCCACATCGCGCCAGTAGGGGCGGCGATCCGGACAGCAGCCGACACAGGACATGCCAAACGGGTGAGCGAATGCGGTGCCCTCTTTCACCACGCGGGGGATCACGTCCATGCCGAAATCGTGATGGGACTGCTCGTTGGCAATGTCCTCTTCCAGCAACTGATAGAGATACTCGGCATCGAAGATATAGACGCCCATTGAGGCCAGCGCGGTGTCGGCCTTGCCCGGCATGGCGGGCGGGTTAGCAGGCTTTTCGACGAAGGCATTGATCTTGCGATCATCATCCACCGCCATTACCCCGAAGGCGCTTGCTTCACTGCGTGGCACCTCGATGCAGGCAACGGTCACCTTGGCGCCCATATTGACGTGGTCGAGCAGCATGGCGGCGTAATCCATCTTGTAGATGTGATCGCCTGCCAGCACCACCACATATTTGGGGGCGTGATCGCGGATGATATCCAGATTCTGGTAGACCGCATCGGCGGTACCCCGATACCAGTTCACCTCATCCACCCGCTGCTGGGCAGGGAGCAGATCGATAAACTCGTTCATCTGGTAGCGCAGGAAAGACCAGCCCGATTGGAGATGGCGCAACAGGCTGTGGGATTTGTACTGGGTCACGACACCGACCCGACGGATGCCGGAGTTGATGCAGTTGGAGAGCACGAAATCGATGATGCGGAATTTGCCGCCGAAATGAACGGCAGGTTTTGCACGGTTGTCGGTTAACTGTTTGAGGCGACTACCCCGCCCTCCTGCGAGTACCAGAGCCATGGTCTCGTTCAGCAACTGTCTGGCTTTTGCTGTATTGGCAGGTTGTAACAACATCTCATATCCCTTTGTAGATAAATCACTACAATGTTGCCTCCTTTGACCCCTCAAGAAAGTGCTTTCAGTCACATTTCAGGGTTTTTGACGTAATAAAATGACCTTTTTGTTATTAAAAATGACGGATTGATCCGTCATTGCTTTCAATATGGTCAGTTGTCAATTGAGGCGACTTGGCCAGTAACAGGATCGACTGGGATTGGCGGGGGAGGGTAGAAAAAGCCCCTGCCAATGGTTGGCAAGGGCATAGTTGGTAGAGGCTCGATTAGCCGACTCTGGTTAGCAAGGGTCAGGCTGCGTTGGCCACTGGCTCCTCGCTCTTTTTCTGGTAGGCCTGCGGGGTGAGCCCAAGCAGCTCCTGCACGGTCGAGGCGACGGTGATGGAGGAGACTGTGCCCACCAGGATCCCGGCAAACAGGGTGAAGGAGAAGCCGTAGAGGGCGTCACCGCCAAACAGCAACAACGCGCCCACGGTAAACAGGGTGGTGCCCGAGGTGATCATGGTGCGACTGAAGGTCGCCTTGATGGCCACATCGGAGCACTCGTGGATGCCCATCTGGGTACGCGAGCTTAGCAGATCCCGCAACCTGTCCGAAATGACGATGCTGTCGTTGAGGGAGTAGCCGATCACCGCCATCAAACCGGCGATGATGTTCAGATCGAATTCGATCTGAAAGAGTGACAGCAGCCCCAGCGCCACGATGGCGTCATGGACCACCGAGAGCAGGATGCCGATGGCCTGACGCCACTCGAAGCGAAACGCCAGATAGGCCGACATCGCCAGCGAAGCGACCAGCACCGCCAGCATCCCCTGCTGGAACAGTTCGGCACCCACCTGAGGGCCGACGATGGTGGTGCGCAGCAACTCGACCGGCATCCCCAGCTGTTGGGTCAGCATGGTTGCGAGATCCGCCGCGGGCCAGGGCAGTTCGTGGGGGGGCAGCTTGATCAGCCACTCGCCGGGAATACCGGCCGAGCTCAGCTCAACGGCTCCCGCCAGCGGGGAGACCAGCATGGTATTGAGCTCATGGGCCTCTTTCAGGGTCTGGATATGAAACTCCAGCAGGATCCCGCCGGTAAAATCGAGCCCCAGTGTCAGGCCGTTCACCAGCAAGATGGCGACGCTGGCCACGGTCAGCAGGATGGAAGCCCACAGGCCGATATAACGCCAACGGGTCAGCCCCATGGCAACGATCATTCTCAACATAATTCTCTCCTTGGCCAGCCAGCATCAGGCTGTTGGCCCATCACGACGTGTCGCGACACGCCGGGAAATAGTGTTCTGCTTTGGCCGTCCCAGCCATATCCATGGCCGATGGCGCAGCCAAAGCCGCTCATCAGAGGGACTGCTGTCCCGTTACACCTTCAGCGTGCGCTCGCTGCTGCGTCCCCACAGGGGGTTGATGATGGCGCGTGTCCCCCAGATCCCGGTGATCATGCTGGAGAGCAGACCCAGGATGAGGGTGATGGAGAAGCCCTGCAGCGGCCCGGAGCCGATGGAGTAGAGCACCACGGCGCAGATGAGCGTAGTGATGTTGGCATCGAAAATGGTGTGGAAGGCCGAGCGATAGCCAAAGTCGATGGCGTTGGCCAGTGAGCCCCCTTCTCGCAGACGGTCCCTGATCCGCTCGAAGATCAGCACATGGGTATCCACCGCCATGCCCACCGTCAGCACCAGACCGGCGATCCCCGGCAGGGTCAACACGGCGCCCGGCAGCACTGCCAGCATGCCGACCTGCATCAACAGGTTGGCGACCAGCGCCGTGATGGCAACCCAGCCGAATTTGCGGTACCAGGCCATCATGAACAGCATCATGCCTGCCATGCCGAAGGCCAGCGCGGTGAAGCCTGCCTCGATATTCTGCATCCCCAGCGTCGGACCAATGGAGCGCTCCTCCAGGATCTTGAGCGGGGCGGTGAGGGCGCCGGCACGCAGCAGCATGGCCAGCTCTTGCGCTTCCGGCAGACTGCCAATGCCGGTGATACGGAACTGGTTGCCAAGGGCGGTCTGGATGGTGGCGACGTTGATCACCTCGCTCTGGGCGCGCAGTTTGCCCTGGGCGTTGGTTTTGTACTCGGTGAAGACGGTCGCCATCGGCTTGCCCACATGCTGGCGGCTGAACTGGTTCATCTTGCTGCCACCCAGGGTGTCGAGCACGATATTGACCTGGGGTTGACCCATCTCGCCCATATTGGCGCGGGCATCGACGATGTGCTCGCCGGTGAGTACCGGCTTGCGCGCCATGCCGACGGCCTGGCCGTTGCGATCGGCGATATAGAAGTGGCTGTCGGCTTTGGCCTCGTAGAAGGCCAGCGAGGCGGTGGCCCCGATCACCTCTTTCGCCTGCTTGGGGTTGTGCACCCCGGGCAGTTCGATACGGATGCCATCTTGGCCCTGACGCACCACCGAGGCCTCGACGATGCCGAGCTCGTTGATCCTTTTTTTCAGGATCGACAGGTTTTGGGTCACGGCGTTGTTGACCAGCAGGGTACGCTCAGCCTCGCTCAGCACCAGTTTCAGATCATTGCCGGAGCGGGTCAGCTTCCACTGATCCTGACGGGTACCGGCACTCTCCTTGATGATGGCGAGCCAGCTCTCCTGTTCGGCCACCTCCGGCAGGGTGACGGCTACGGCACCCTGTGCGCTGCGCGTGACGCTGGCGCCGCGCAGATTGGCTTCACGGAAGCGGGTGCGCAGGGTATCCACCAGATTCTTGGTCTGATTGTCGATGACAAAGTCCACGTCCACCCCGATAAGCAGCTGGGAGCCGCCACGCAGGTCCAGTCCCAGCTTGATGGGGTCGGCGCCGAGGCGGGTGATCCAGGCCGGCGCGTTGGAGTGAAACTCCAGGGTCAGGGCGGCACTGTCGACCCCTTGCTGCTCCAGCAACTGCTTGGCTCGCTGCTGCTCGCCCTGGCTGGCAAAGACCAGCTCGACCCGCTCAGGTTGCTCGATCACCTTGACCGGTGTCAGGTGCTTGTCGCTCAGCAACATCTGTTGCTGGGTGGTCAGGCGCTGCTGTCCGTGCAGGCCAAGGGAGGGCTGCTCACCGAAAAAGGTGGGCAGGGAGTAAAAGGTAAAGGTCAACAGCATCAACAGCAGCAGTGCGTACTGCCACTTGCTCATGCGGTTGAGAACGGTGCGATTGCTCTTTCTCATGGCAAACAAGCCTCTGTCAGGAGAATGGTGTCCGGGCCGATAGCATCAAGGCTCGGCAAGGCGCAAAAAATGGGATGCATCAGATGCGGATCAGGCAGTTGCCGGATCCGTCAGGAAGAGGAGATGAGCAAACAGTGGATGTGTCAGCCCCTCCGGGGTCAGGCGTTCAGATAGCTCTGGGTGAAGCGGTATTGCAGATGTTGGCGCTGTAGATGGCGCCGATGGATCGCGCCAAAGCGATCGCGAAAACTCTGTTTGTGATAGAGCTCGGGGGCCAGCATCAGCCAGCCGAGCAGTAACAGCAGGATGGCCTGGGCCGACCAGCTCTGGATCAGCTCGTAGACCACACTCTTGGGCTGGTTGTCACTGCGCAGGGATTGTTCGAGACGCAGCAGGTGATTCTGATGGCTGCCGACAAACTTGATGATGCCATCATCGCTGTCGCTGAGCTGATTGAACACCTGAGTCTGCTGCTGTTCACTCTGGGGAGATGCGGGTAGCAGCGGGCCTTCCATTCGGGCGATGGAACAAAGCAGGGTGAAGGCAATAACCAGAGTTACCAGCACCAGTTTTACTTTGTCGATAAGGCGCAAAAAGTTAATTCCCGATAAATAGAAAGGGCAAACTACCATAAGCGCCCGGTTTGAACAAGGTTGCCCCGGGAGCATGGCACCATTCGGTGCCGCTCGTCAGCTGCCGCTCATCTGCTTGAAGTCGCGGGCATAACCCTTAAGCAGGGAGTAGAGATGGGCCCGCTGGGAGATATCCAGCGACTGGCTCATGGCGCTCAGCCAGTTGACGGTACGCTGGCGCGACTGTTCGGTATAGCCGGTAAAGCGGCCATCCATCAGCCCATCCCCCTCGGCCAGCAGGTTGGTCAGCTCGCGGGTAAAGTCGGGACTTTGGCGCTGCTTCATCAGCCTGTCCAGCTCCTGGGTCCAGGACTCCTGAAACTCGAGCCAGGGGGGCATCAGCTCGTATTGCCATTCGGCCCACTGGGCCACCAGTGGCGCCTGTGCCGGTTTCACCTCACCAATCCAGAACTCGAGCCGCTTGTTCATCTTGTCGCGAAACTCCGCCAGCATCTGCTCTTTGGGCTCAGTGGCAAAGTCCTTTTGCCGCTCCTGTTGCCGCTTGACCCGATCGGTCATGAAGCGGGCCACCTGCTCGTCGGTCAGGGTGCGCGCCAGCCTGACCGCGCGGGGGATAGTGTTTTCCAGCGTGCGGGTCAGACTCTGCTGCACCGCATCTAGGTTGGTCGAGATCTGCTCCGGCGTCATGGGGCTGGCCACCGCCTTGGCCAGTGCATCGAGATCCCTGGCGTAGCGCGGCAGCTCGTGCTGGCGGTGCCAGGCCATCAGCCCCTTCACTTCGCGGCTGAGCAGATCCTTCTGCGAATAGGAGAGGGCAAAGTAGTCATCCAGCTGCCAGATGATGGCGGTATCGAGCCAGTAGTAGATCACCCGGGTGGAGCAGCCGGTCAGCAGCAGGCCGATCAGCAGCAGACCCCAGGTTTTCGGCTTGTGCCAGCGCACCTTGTTTATCATCTGTTACTCCAGTCGTTGCCGGTTGATGGCGATCAGGGTGTCATAGTCGAGTGAGGGCTGTTGCTCTGCCATCAGCAGGGCCCAGAGTAGGCCGATATAGTCGACCCAGGGTAAAAATGCCTCGCTCTGAAAATCGGGCCACTGGTGGCGCGGCACGGCCTGCAGATAGTGCGCTTCCAGCTCGTCGCGCCGCTCGGCGGGCCACTCATGGGTGCGCTGGATGCTGGCGAGCTCAAAGCCGGGGTGACCTGCCGCGCCATACTCCCAGTCGATGACCCAGGGTTTGCTTCCCAACAAGTTAGCCGGATTGAGATCATGGTGGCAAGGGCGCCAGCAATCATTTGGCTCACTGCTGACGAGCAAGCTCCGCTCCAGGGCGGGCAGCCAGGAGGGGATGTGTGCCAGTCGGGCGCGATAGCCCGCCGCGTGGGCTCGCACCGCCATCACCACCGCAGGTAGCGGCAGGCGATGGAGCTTGCGCAGCACCTCAGCTAGCAGACGGGGCTGATCGACTGCCGGTGGCGCCGCGTGCACCCAGTTTGGCTCATCGCACCATTCGAGCAGCATCAGACCGCTGGCGGGATCGCCATAGTGGCAAGGCAGCGCTAGTCCTTCGGCTATCGCCCCCTGATAAAGCTGCCACTCGGTGGGACGGTCGATACCAAGGCGCACCGGGTCGGAGTGGCCCTGACGCAAAAAGTAACTGCGCCCCGAGGGGAGGCGCAGTCGATAGTTGCAGTTGGTCAGGCCTAACCCGAGTGGTTCCAGCTGCCCCTCCCGCCAGGGGGCGGGCAGGCTGGCCAGTAGCGGATCACAGTTGCCTGTCACCGGGAGCCTGTTACCAGCCAAAGGTGGATTTCTTCGCCTGTTTGCGGATCTCTTTCTGATCGGCCCACAGCAGTTCGCCGTTTTGCAGATCCATCAGGTTCATGGTCATCTGGTAGTAGACATCCTTCACCTTGCCATTGTCCTTGACGATGCTGGCGAGGTTGCCATAGACCATGTAGCGGGCACCGGTCTGTTTGCCAAGCCGCACCATGGAGGCAGGATCCACCATGCCGCTGCTCTGCTGGTATTCGAGCTGCTGCTTGACGGCGGCCACCTTGCTCATGTCGACGAAGCGGAATTTGCCGGCCCGCAGCAGCTTGGTGCGGATGGTATCGGTGATCGCTTCGGTATCGATGTGCTCGGAGGTCTTGTTGCGGATAGAGTCCATAAACATCACCGGACGACCGCCAGCGGTGATCTCGCTGGTGGCTGGCGACGCCAGCATGGAGTCCGCCATCTTGTCGGCGATGGCTTGCAGATCGCTTGAGCCGTAATCGACGGTGACGGTTTCGGTTTCAGTGGGATCGCCATAGCTGACCGTGGTGCTGGAGCAGCCGCCCAAGAGCAATGCAGAGGTCAATATCAGCAGGGCATGATTCATTTTCATCAGTAGGATTCCTCAATCACTTCGCGTACGTAAATCCGGTAACCCTGCGCCGCCGGGCTGGGCGCCAGGGCCGAGAGGGTGCGGGTCTGATAGCCATGCAGCTTGATGGGGGTCCAGCCGCGGCCATCGCTGGCGACCTCCTGACCGGCCTCATCATACCAATAGAAGATATATTGCAGCTTGTTATCGCCGCGCTGGGTGCTGGCGGCGGCCACATTGACCTGCAGCAGGCCATTTTGCTGGCGGCGGCTCAGCTCGGTCAGGGTGACGTTGACGTTTTGATGCTGCTCCAGCGTGGGTGCACCGCCCGTCGGGCCATAGAGCGCCACGCCGGAGGTGTTGGTGGCGCAGCCGGTCAGCAGCAGCGCGAGCCCGAGGGCCAACCCGTATGCTTTCATCTTGCTCTCCTTAATCGGGTGAGTGGGGCCGCGTGTGAGCCTGCCCGGTTAATTGTCTTGCTCATCTATCTTCGCCATCTGCTCAGAGCGGCATCACCCGGGTGGTCAGACCGGCGCCGAGGCGCTGTACCCAGACCAGGGTGGTGCGTCCCTTGTGGATGGTGAGCGGCAATTGCCGCTGCGCCGCCCCCGCGCCCAGGGTGAGATTGATGTCACCGGCCGGCACCATTCCCTGCCAGCTCGATGCCTGAGCTGGCAGCGTCAGCCAGCTGCGGGTATCGGCCCGCTCGGAGAGGGTGTTGAAGATCCCCACCAGAATATTGCCCACATCCCCTCCCTCTTTGGCGGCGGTGCGGCGCATCTGCTCCTTGGCCACCAGTCGCAGCGCCTGGCGGGTCAGCATGCCGGGCAGCCGCTCTTGCAGATCTTTGGCGGCCAGCGCTTCCAGCCTGACCAGCTCGCTGGTCTGCTCGACCCGCTTGCCGACTTCCACCGTCAGCGGGCCGGTGTCGCTGGCCCGATTATCGTAATAGGGGATGGCGACGGTAAAGGTGCGAAAATCGCCGCGGGAGGTGGAAATGGGGAGCGGCAGGAACAGTTCTCGCCGTGCCGGGATCAAACCATCTTCAAACAGCACCACCAGTTGGCCTTGATCTTTTGCAAGCGGCGGCGCTTTGCGGCCTATCTTTTTCTCGGTCTCGCGGATCTCGTCCGGTGAGCCACGCAGCCGCGCCAGACGCAACAAGGCATCTTGCAGGCTGCGGTTGTCCGGCGCTATCTGGTAGCCGCGCTGATAGTCGACCCAGGCATCGTTGAGATCCCCGGCCGCCTCATAAAGCACGGCAGAAAAGTAGAAGGTGTAGGCGTTCTGAAAACCGTTCTTGACCTTGCCGATCAACCGGTCGAGATCCGGTGCGCCGCGCGACATCAGCTGGCGCATCTCGCCTTCTGCTTCGGCCTCTTCGCTCTCATCCTTCGCTTTGCGCACCTCATCGGCTCGCCGTTTCAGGGCCTGTTCCTGCACCTGATTGGCCCGACGCACCTCCACCAGGGCGCCATTGGCATCACCCCGTTGCAGATAGTTGAGTGCCAGATAGTGATGCAGCATGGTGCGTTCGTAATCGGGAGTACGATAGGCCATCGACTGATCGTTAGTGAGCAGACTGCCCACCTGATCCAGACCGTGGCTCAGCCGGTATTCGGCCTGATTGTCTTCCCACTGAAGGCGGCTGTCGGCGGCGGTGAACGCCTGCTTGCTGCCCGCATCCTGACCCGCCAGCCAGGCGATGCGCCCCTCTTCAAGGCGATCGAGGATAAAGGTGTCATCGCCGAGGGTGGAGTCGCGCACCTCGGGCAGCGCTTCGGCGGCATGGCCCAGCAGCAGCTGGTTGCGCAGCGGCACCATCTGATCGGAGTAGGAGACGAACATGTCTTGCCAGCGGGAGGCGCAGCCCCCCAGCAACAGCAGGGCGCCGCAGAGCAACAGGGCGCTGCGGCAGGTTGAGGCGTTGCGATTCATTACAGGCTGAGCAGCGGTCCCAACGGCTCGCCGCCGACCAGATGCATGTGGATGTGGTAGACCTCCTGCCCGCCGTGGCGGTTGCAGTTCATGATGAGGCGGTAGCCATCTTCGGCGATGCCCGCATCGCTTGCCAGCTTGCGGGCCACGGTGAACATCCGGCCAAGGGCCAGTTCATGTTCGGCTTCCACGTCATTGACGGTGGGGATCAGCACATTCGGGATGATCAGGATATGGGTCTTGGCCTTGGGCTGGATATCCCGGAATGCGGTGACCAGATCGTCTTGATAAAGGATGTCGGCAGGGATCTCTTTACGGATGATTTTGCTGAAAATGGTTTCTTGCGCCATGGCTAACTCCCTTATATGAAAAAGAAAATTGAACTTGCATCCCAAGCGGCTCCCGAAAGAAGGCGAGCAGCGCGTCAAGTGTGACACAAGCCGAGATTTGACACAGCTGATGTCCCATTCCCTTCAGTTATTGTTAAGAATACCGATAGCCAGAGGGACGTCATCTGCAGCGCCTGTTCAGGGGTCTGCAGGGTATCAAAAGGACGGGGTACTCAGGCAAGGGACTTTTGCATATACAGCGGGACAATAATGAAACAAACAATGTCGGATCTCTCCATCTTGCAGCGAGTCTACCTTGGCTTCGCGATCCTGGTGGCCGTGATGGTGGCCAGTTCACTACTCACATTTCGTAGTCAGAATACTCTGGGGGGAGCGCTGGAACAGGTGACCCGGCAGTCTATGCCGCTGGTGATTGCCAGCAGCCAGACCCAGATCACCCTGCTCAGTGCCAACAAGTGGCTGGGGGATGTGCTCACCGAGCAGGACCCCAAACAGCTGCCTGCCGAAGTGGCCGAACTGAAACAGGCCAAGGCCGCGGTGGGCAAGAGCATCGATGCCTTGCGCCAGCAGGTCGCCCACCACCCCGAACTGCAAGGGGAGATGGGCACTCTGAGCCAGCAGGTCGACAGCTACCTGCAACTGACCGATACCCTGCCGGGCGAACACGAGGCGCTGCTCACCCGATTGCACAAGGTCAATCTGGCCAAGGGGCAGTTTCAGGTCAGCTTGCCCCAGTTCAAGAAGAGTCTGGGGGACATGATGATCACCATCGACGACAGCTTCATCAAGATGCTCTCCGAGACCCTGACCACCAAGCTCTCCGCTATCGAACTCTCCACCATGGATGCCCTCAATCAGAGCATTCCGGCCCCCATTGAAGCCGCGCTCAAGCGCAACAGGATGCAGATGGAGGGGTTCAACAGCACCATCAAGGATCTGCAGGGTGAGCTCAAGGATTTCGACAACAACATGGGTCACTACGTCCACGGTTTCGTGCGCGATACGACCGGTAATGAAGGTGTACTCGCCCAGTATCTGACGCTGATGCAACAGCAGGAGCAGATGCGGGAGAAGAGCAAGCAGGCGAGTGCGCTCATCGTGGCAATTCAGGATCGGCTTGAGCGGGTCACCTCTCAGAGCCAGCAACTGATGAACCAGAGCATTCAGCATGCCAAAGCCGCACAGAGCCAGAGCACCCTGACTCAGGGAGCCAGCATCGTAGTCGCCATCCTGATTGCCATGCTGGTGGCTTATACCCTGGGCAAGGCCATTCGCCGTCCGCTCAGGGAGTTGCTGCTGGTGCTGACCGAAGTAACCCAGGGTGACATGACTCAGCGCATCGGTTTTCAGAGCAAGAATGAATTTGGTCAGCTGGGCAGCCAGATCAACCTGCTGATCGCCCAGATGGGGGAGGTACTGGCGCAGCTTTCACAAGCATCGGCCCAGCTTAACGATGCCGCCCACGGCAACCGTCGCACCACCGAATCGGTGCGGGCGGATCTGGAGAAACAGCGGCAGGAGACCGCCTCGGTCGCCGCCGCCATGACCCAGATGGAGGCATCGGTGCGGGAAGTGGCGCAGGCCGCCAACCAGACTCTGGAGCGAGTGATGGATGTGGAGAAGGCCTCCGAGATGGGACGCAAGGTGATGGCGGGCAATATCACCACCACCCATCAGCTGGCGGGCAAGCTGCAACAGACCGGCAAGGTGATTGGTGATGTGAGCGCCATGAGCAGCCAGATAGGCAACATCCTCGATGTCATTCGCGGCATTGCCGAGCAGACCAACCTGTTGGCTCTCAACGCGGCCATTGAGGCGGCGCGGGCCGGCGATCAGGGGCGCGGATTTGCGGTGGTGGCGGATGAGGTGCGCAGTCTGGCGGGCCGCACCGCCCAGTCCACAAGCGAGATCCAGACCATGATCGAGAACCTGCAGCAGGGGGTCGCCAAGGCGGTAACCGTGATGCAGGAGTGCTCCCGCGAGATGGACAGTTGCGTCGAACAGAGCTCCCACGCCAACAACGCCATGGAGGAGGTGCAGGGGATTGTGGTGCTGATCAGCGACATGTCGAGCCAGATCGCCTCTGCCGCTGAGCAGCAGCAGGCCACCAGCGCCGACATTGCCACCAACCTCAACCGCATCTCCGATATCTCGGATCTCAACTATCAGGGGATTGAGCGGGTAGCCGAGACCAGCCAGCAGCTGGACTCCCTTGCCGAGCAGCAGGAGAGCCTGGTCAAGCGCTTCCGCCTCAGCGCCTGATGGTCGAGAGTTGAAATAACAAGGCCCCGCAGATGCGGGGCCTTGTTATTGCGGTAGTCAACGCAGGAATTACGCGTAGGCGATGGCGCCCTTGCCGACCCCTTCATAAGCGACAATCTTGACGAACTTGTCGCCCACCATCTTCTTCACTTCGCGGGCGATGTAGCAGGCCAGCAGCTCGACCGTGGTGTCGGTGTCGATCATCTCTACCTCGGCGGTGGGGATGGCCAGCTGGAACAGCCCCTGGGGCGCCATATATTTGAAGCCGGTGTGATGCTCGCCAAGCTGGGCATTGGCGCGGGGGCTCAAGGTGAGCTCGGTCAGTGCCACCTTGTCCTCTTCGGTGCCGAGGTAGATATCGCCCCAGCGTTCGGCCCAGTTGAACTCAAGCTCCTGGTCGCGCTCACCATCGACGTGGATCTCGATGGGGGAGCGGTGGCCGTGGGCGATGCGCTGGCAGTTGCCATCGTGCTTTTTCAGGCCGTGGCTGTAGTGGTAGAAGGCACCGGTGATCGCCTCCTGACGCAGGGTCAGGGAGAGATCCTTGATATTGCCCGGTAGCCGTTTGGCCAGTACCGCCAGCAGGTAGCGGGTCACCGACTCTTTATCAACTTGCGGTGCCGGGATAAAGGCGAAGCCCTGGGATGGGCAGCGCAGATGGATGGAGCGCCCCTGGCGCAGCAGATCCACTGTGCTTTCGTCGCCATCCAGTGTCTCGACGTGGATCAGCGGGCACTCTGTCGGTACCAGCAGCTTGTGGTCCACCTCTTCATCGATGATCGACTTGATCAGCTTCTTTACCCGGCCAAAGTCCAGCAGCATGCTCATTTCGTTCAGCTCACCGCTCATTTCGATATCTACCAGCCAGCTCTCGCCCACCATGCCGCGGCGTTCGCACAGGTAGCTGGAGTCGATCACGGTCAAATCTCTTACAAATAACTTCATCAGTCAGGCCTTGCTACAGAGAAAGGGCAGTTTTGCGCTATTATGACCCGCGATTATCGGCAAAGGAACTGGAACCCCCCATGAACAAACTGCTTATCAAAAATGCCACCCTGGTCAACGAAGGCCGCATCTATGCCTCCGATGTGTTGATCGAGGGGGAACGGATTGCCCGCATTGCCCCGGATATCGAGGCGCCCGATGCGCTGGTTATCGATGCCGCAGGTCGTCATCTCATCCCCGGAATGATCGATGATCAGGTCCACTTCCGGGAGCCGGGATTGACCCACAAGGGGACTATTGCCAGCGAATCCCGTGCCGCCGTCGCCGGTGGCACCACCAGTTTCATGGAAATGCCCAACGTCAATCCCCAGACCACCACCCTCGACGCCCTCGAAGCCAAATACCAGATCGCCGCCAACTCCTCCGTCGCCAACTACAGCTTCTATCTCGGCGCCACCAACGACAACCTTGCAGAGATCAAGCGTCTCGACCCCAAGCAGTCCTGCGGGGTCAAGGTGTTTATGGGCTCCTCGACCGGCAACATGCTGGTGGACAATCAGGAGACCCTGGCGGCCATCTTCCGCGAGAGCCCGGTGATGATCGTGACCCACTGCGAAGACACCCCGACCATCGCCAAGGCGGAAGAGGCGGCACGGGCCAAGTGGGGCGAGAATGTGCCGATGGGCGAGCACGGCCGCATTCGCAGCGACGAAGCGTGCTACAAATCCTCCAGCATGGCGGTGGCGTTGGCCAAGCAGTACGGTGCCAAGCTGCACGTGCTGCATCTGACCTCGGCCAAGGAGCTGTCGCTGTTTACCGCCAGCCACGACCTGAGCGAGCTGAAGGACAAGAACATCACCGCCGAGGTGTGCGTTCACCACCTCTTCTTCAATGAAGCCGATTACGAGACCCAGGGCAGCCTGATCAAGTGCAACCCTGCGGTGAAGAGTGCCGCCGACCAGCAGGCGCTGCTGGATGCGGTACGTAACGACGTGCTTGATATCATCGCCACCGACCACGCTCCCCACACCTGGGAAGAGAAGCAGAACAGCTACTTCAAGGCGCCGTCCGGTGTGCCGCTGGTGCAGCACTCTTTGCAGGCGCTGCTGGAGCTCTACCACAACGGCGTGTTTACCCTGGAGACTATCGTCAAGAAGACCTCCCACGCGGTAGCCGAGCGCTTCCAGGTGCAGGATCGCGGTTATATCCGCGAGGGGTATTTCGCCGATCTGGTGCTGCTGGATCTGGGCAAGCCCTATGTGGTCAACGATGACAACATCCTCTACCACTGTGGCTGGTCGCCCTTCAACGGCTACCGCTTCCACAGCACGGTGGAGATGACGCTGGTGAACGGCCAGATCGCCTGGCAAAACGGGCAGGTGACTGACCAGATCCTGGGCAAGCGGCTGACCTTTAACCGCTGATTGTTCGCAAAGCAGGCGAACGCACCGTGGCCGAGGAATTGGCGGCGTTTCCCTGTTGACAGGGCAGGGTCATCTCCATAAACTCTGCCCCCGTCAGCCGAGCTGACTCCGTCGGTGTGTAGCGCAGCCAGGTAGCGCATCTGCATGGGGTGTAGAGGGTCGGAGGTTCGAATCCTCTCACACCGACCAAATTCCCCGGTAAAGGCCTTGTCAAACGACAAGGCCTTTTCTTTGGCTACGTGTTGAAAGGCTAATCTTGAAGTAGGCCATCACCTTGAGGTCTACCATCATGGATACCCCAGCCTTTCAACACCTGTTGTCCCTTTTTCCCCAGTTAACCCTGCGCCAGCGCCGTGTTGCTCAGCAGGAGCTCACTGCACCCCACACCATTACCTCGCTCAATACTCAGTTACCGGCATGCAGTGGCTGCCCCCATTGTCAGGCCGATGTTACCCAGCTGGCGCCTTGGGGATGGAGTCGGGGACTGCGCCGCTACCGTTGCAAACTGTGTCTGCGCACCAGCACCGTTCTGACCAAGACGCCCTTGGCCAGATTGCGTAAAGCACAGTGCTGGGAAGACTACGCGCAAGCCCTCATCGAAGGACTGACTGTCCGCCAGGCTGCGCGGCGCTGTGGGGTCAGCAAGAACACCGCGTTCCTCTGGCGTCACCGCTTCTTGCGCGCGATGGCAACCCATCAGGCCACCCGGGAAGAGGGCATCGTTGAGGTTGATGAGACCTTCTTCCTTGAATCGTTCAAGGGGCAGCGGGGACTGCCGCGTCCACCACGTCATCGCGGTGGTAAAGGTCGAACTCGTGGAACCGGGCCAGATTACATCCCGGTGATGGTGGTACAAGAGCGTGCAGGCCACCATGCGGATTTCCAGTTGGAGAAAATAGATGCCGAGACGGTCATCGCGGTGTTGAAGCCGTTGGTGTCACCGGATGCGGTGCTGTGTAGCGATGGGGCGGGTGTGTATGCCTGTTTCAGCAAGGAACAGGGTATAACCCATCAGGTGGTGCGCAATCGTCAAGGCGAACGGGTAGTCGGTGCGTATCACATCCAGCATGTGAACGGATATCACCATCGGTTGAAAGCGTGGATGGAGCGGTTCCATGGCGTGGCGACGCACTACCTGAAGAACTACTTGGGTTGGCGCCGGATGCTGGAGCGTTACGGAAAAGGCGTAAATATCAAAACATGTTTGCATGAGGCGCTGGGGCGCCCCATGCAACACGTAATTGGGACATAGCCTTTTCTTTTGCCTGCTATTTGCCCTAGAGGCGTGAAGTCAGTGGTGGTGCACGCTGGTCGCTGTTGGCGTGAGCAGATTGTGCAGCCACCGCGCTTTATGTTGTAGTAACAACTCTGTTGCTCATTTGCCTGTCGAGGCCTCTCGTGTCTGCATCCCTATCTAAACCCTGTTGTCTGCTGATGCTCACCCTGCTGCTGGTGGGCTGCGCCACCCCTTACGAGAGTGAAAAGTCATTCTGGAACGGCCAGACCGGTTTTTCCCAGACCCGGCTTGGCCCGGACAAGTGGCAGCTGGAGTTTGTCGGCAACGATCTGGTGGACAGGGAGACCGCCCGCAAATATGTGCTCAAGCGGGCAGGGGAGCTGGCACTGGCAGAGGGGTACTCCTGGCTCAAAGTCGATGAGCTGACCATTAACCGCGATGCCGTCAGGGTGACCCCATCACGGCCGATCTTCGGCTTTGACGAGGATGAACCGGATCTCTTTATGTCCCAGATGCAGGTGCAGCACACCATCTCGGCGCTACTCACGTTTACGCTGTTGCAACAAGCGGTTGATGAGCGAAGTCTTTCCGCGAAATATCTCGCTGAAATAAAAATAAACAGCGATTAATATTGGCTTTTTGCAAGATCTATATCACATACACCTAATAGCAGCATAAAATTCTGGATAAACCCTCTAGATTTACCCCCTGCTTTTAGGCATTCTCCCAGCATACCAGCCGCCAGGAATCAACGGCTCGGATCACAAAAACGGACTGTTGTGGCTCCCATGCCACCGTTTACGGCTTGCACCAATCAAAACCGGGACTCCCCCATGAAAATGAATAAACTGACGGTCGCCATCCTCATCTCCATGATGTTTGGCATCCTCACCGGCCAGGGCTATCGGATGTTTGCCGCAGATCAGGCTGCGGATTTTGCCAATAACATCACGATCCTGACCGATATCTTCCTGCGACTGATCAAGATGATCATAGCTCCCCTGGTCTTCACCACCCTGGTGGTCGGTATCGCCAAGATGGGCGACACCCGCACTGTGGGTCGTATCGGTGCCAAGACCCTCGGCTGGTTCATGCTGGCCTCCCTGATGTCCCTGAGCCTGGGTCTGGTGATGGTGACCCTGATGCAGCCGGGTGTGGGGCTTTCGCTCTCCCTGCCCAATGACACCGCCAGCTCGGGCATTGCTGCCGGTGCCATTACCCTGAAAGATTTCGTGACCCACGCCATTCCCAAGAGCGTCGTAGAGGCGATGGCCACCAACGAGATCCTGCAGATCGTGGTCTTCTCCCTCTTCTTCGGTCTGGCTGCCGCCGCGCTCGGCGATCTGGCCAAGCCGGTAGTGGTGCTGATGGCCAGCGCTGCCGAGATCATGCTGAAAGTGACCGGTTATGTGATGAACTTTGCGCCGTTCGCGGTGTTTGGCGCAATCGCCGCCATGGTGGCCAAAGAGGGGCTGGGTATTCTGGTTACCTACGGCAGCTTTATGGCCCAGTTCTATATTGCGCTGGCCTGTCTCTGGCTGCTGCTGATCGCCATGGGCAGCGTCTTCCTGCGTGGCCGTGTCATCAAGCTGCTGGCGATGATCCGCGAGCCCATCCTGCTCGCCTTCTCGACCGCCAGCTCCGAAGCCGCCTATCCGAAGACCCTGGATCGTCTGGAGAAGTTCGGTTGTGACAAGCGCATCGCCAGCTTCGTGTTGCCGATGGGTTACTCCTTCAACCTCGACGGCTCCATGATGTACTGCACCTTCGCGGTGATGTTCATCGCCCAGGCGTATGGCATCGAGCTCTCCATGGCCCAGCAGATCACCATGCTGCTGCTGTTGATGGTCACCTCCAAGGGGATGGCCGGGGTGCCGCGCGCTTCTCTGGTGGTGATTGCCGCTACCCTGAACCAGTTCCATATTCCGGAAGCGGGCATCCTGCTGCTGCTGGGGATCGACCACTTCCTCGACATGGGCCGCTCAGCCACCAACGTGCTGGGCAACGCCATCGCCGCCAGCGTGGTCGCCAAGACCGAAGACAGTCTGGGTGAAACCGTCGCGCTGGGCGAGAGTGAGCCAGCCAAAGCCTGATCACAACGCCATGAAAAATAAACAACAACGGCCCGCCAATGCGGGCCGTTGTTGTTTATGGCTCGTCTACACTGCTAGATAGTTTCCATCTGGAGTGTACGGTTATGAATATTGCTCGTCGACTGCAACTGATCGCGCTGCTGGTGATGCTGACGCTCATTTTTCTCAGTTGGTTCAGTATCAATCGCCTTGGGGCAGGCAACCGTGATTTGAGCTATGTGACGGACAATACGGTGCCCAGTATTTCGCTGATTAAGGAAGTGCAGGCCGATTTCTATGAATTGCACTCGCTGGTACAAACGCATGTGCTCAATACCGACTCAAGCAGGATGCAGCAGATTGAAACGGGTATCACCGAGATACGGGGACAAATCAATTCGCTGCTCGACAAATATAAGGCAGAGATGCTCTCCAATGATGAAGATCGGCGCCTGACTGACGATGATCAACGCATAGTCGCGCAATATTATCAGGAGATAGACAAGGTTCTGCAGCTCTCCCGCCAAAACAAGAATGATGAAGCCAGAGACATGCTGGCGGGAGAGGCATACGCACTGTTCAAGCAGTTTGCCAAGGCCATCGAGCTTCACGTCAACTTCAATATGGATTTGGGACTGGCGCTCAAGAAGCAGGGCCAGGAGAACTACGACAACAGCCTGCAAACCCTGTTGTTGATCGCTGGTGGTGCCACCGTGCTGACGATGGGGCTGTTTGTCTGGTTGTTCAATCAGGTGGCCAATCCCCTTCGCACCGCCATGGATACCCTGACCCGGATCCAGCGTGACCTCAACTTTACCCTGAGAGCTGATGTGAAACAGCAGGATGAGATTGGCCTGACCCTCAATGCGGTCAACCGGCTGCTCGATACGCTGCAACAGACATTTACCGAATTTTCCGTCGGCAGCTTGCAGATCAAGAGCACTGCCGAATCCCTCTCTCAGGCAGCGCAACACTTGGCCAGCTCGGCTAATCAGGCCAATGATGCCACCAGTCTGATAGCCGCCGGTGTCGAAGAGATGACGGTCAGCATCACAGATATCTCCCAGCGCACTCAGGAGACGAGCCGCATCACCAACGAGTCGGGGCAGCTGGCGACCGAAGGGGGCCGGACCATCGAGCGCACCGTTCATGCCATCAACGAGATAGCCGACTCCATTCGGCAGGCCTCGGCCGAGGTCATTGCGCTGGGTGAGGGCATTTCGCGCATTGGCGGTGTGGTCAACGTGATCCGTGATGTGGCGGGGCAGACCAACTTGCTGGCCTTGAACGCGGCCATTGAAGCGGCGAGGGCCGGGGAGTCCGGCCGTGGCTTTGCGGTGGTGGCGGATGAGGTGCGCAAACTGGCTGAGCGCACAGCCCAATCCACTCAGGAGATATCTGCCACTGTAGAGGCGATCCAGCAGGAGTCGAACAATACGGTCTCCCGCATGCATCTTGTGGAGGAGAAGGTGAGCCAGGGGGTCACCATGGCGACCGAGAGTGGCGCCATTATTGCCGAAATCCGCAGTGCGTCGCACCGGGTGATGGAGCAGGTGGGCGAGATCACCAATGCCATCCGCGAGCAGAGTTCGGCCGCCGAGTCGATCGCTCATCAGGTAGAGCAGATTGCTCATGTCGTGCAGCAAACCAGCAGCACAGCGGAGGAGACCTCAGCCGCAGCCGAGGAGCTCAATGTCACCACCGAGAGCATCCACCAGCAGATATCCCGTTACCGTATTCAGTAACGCCGACGGTTGTTATCCATTCGCTATCCCCGCCAGCAAGCTGGCGGGGATTTTTTATATGGCTTGCTTAGAAGCTTGAGCCCGGTTGCTGCAAAAATGCCGCCTCTTCTGGTGTGCTGGTGCGACCCAGAATGTCGTTGCGGTGGGGGAAGCGGCCAAAGCGTTCGATGATCACCTGATGGCGGCGGGCAAAGTCGGCAAATCCGGCAAAGGTCGCCTGCGCCGGTGTGCCAGCTTGCTCGGCAGCCAGTGCCTCGAACAGCGCCACACTTCTGGCCTGTTGTTCGCGGGATTCGGCATGCTCCAGCGGCAGATAGAAGAAGACCCGCTCCAGTGGTGAGAGGGATTTGTCCGCCCCGATGGACAGCCCTTTCAGGCAGAGATCCCGTGCCAGCGGATCCCGGGCAAAGGCTGCAGGCGTGCCGCGATGGATATTGCGGGGCAACTGGTCGAGCAGCAGGATCAGCGCCAGCCGCCCGCTGGGGAGATCGGCCCAGTGGGCGAGACTGCCCTTGGCTGCGGCCTCTGCCAGCTCGCCAAAGCGGCTGGCCAGCAGGGCATCCGTTTCGCTGCTTTTTCCCCACCAGAGCGGGGCTTGCCGTGTGGCCCGCAGGACGTCATCGGCTTCGTTGCCAAACCAGAGAGCGAGCAGAGATTGCCAGGGTTGCATGGGAACTCCTTGAGGTGATTCAGAGGGAACCAGGAACAAATGGCTCAGGGGTGCTGCCGAAACGGCGGCTTCTCGTTACACTGTGCCATCTTTTGCCCGAAAGACGTAACCCCCGATGGTGAGCGCCGGATTCTTGGCGCGGCCGATGATGGCCTGCGATCGCCATGAGGTGGTCCTGTTGACCCTGGTGGTTATCGGGACGTACACCTCTCTCCCGAGGTTGTTCTCACTGATATAAGGAAGCTTTGATATGGCCGGAACCAGTTTGTTGGCCCTGCTCGATGATATCGCCAGCGTGCTTGATGACGTGGCGCTGATGACCAAGGTCGTGGTGAACAAGCGCGAGACATTTTTCGGGAAGACGTTTCTCACTGATATAAGGGATCTTTGATATGGCTGGAACCAGTTTGTTGGCCCTGCTCGACGATATCGCCAGCGTGCTTGATGACGTGGCGCTGATGACCAAGATGGCGGCGAAGAAGACCGCCGGGGTATTGGGGGATGATCTGGCCCTCAACGCGGAGCAGGTTTCCGGAGTGCGTGCCGAGCGGGAGCTGCCGGTGGTGTGGGCGGTGGCCAAAGGCTCATTTCGCAACAAGCTGATTCTGGTGCCCGCCGCCATCGCCATCAGTGCCCTGGTGCCCTGGCTTATCACGCCACTCTTGATGCTGGGAGGCGCCTACCTCTGCTTTGAGGGGGCCGAGAAGCTGGCCCACAAGTTCCTGCCTCATGAAGTGAGCGAAGGTGAGGCACACACAGCTCCTATTCCCGATGATCTGGTCGCCTTCGAGCAGCAGAAGGTAAAAGGGGCGATCCGCACCGATTTTATTCTCTCTGCCGAGATCATCGTCATCGCTCTTGGCACGGTACAGGGAGCAAGCCTCGCGCTGCAGCTATCGGTGGTGGCGGGCATCGCCCTGCTGATGACCATCGGGGTCTACGGGTTGGTGGGGCTGATCGTCAAGCTCGATGACATCGGTCTGCATCTGCTGCAAAAGCCCGATGGCAGCGCCTTGCGCCGCGGGGTGGGGCAGGGACTGTTGGTGACGGCGCCTCGTCTGATGCACCTGCTGGCACTGGTCGGCACCATCGCCATGTTTATGGTGGGCGGCGGCATTCTGGTGCATGGCTGGCCCTTTGCCCATCACCTGATTGAAGGTGCAGCCGCTGTAGTCGCCACCCTGCCCACAGTAGGTGCCGTACTGGCGGCGGTGACGCCGACGCTGCTCAACGCCGTGGCCGGTGTGGTGGCGGGTCTGCTGCTGGTTGCCGTGATGACGCTGGTGAGCCGTCTCGCCCCGGCCAAGGGATAAGCGAGCTTGCGGGCCATTGTCTCTTTTTTCCTCTCTTCATTTTTTGGCCTTCGGGTTGCCCGGTTTCGGACTTGCTGCCCGCAGGTCTGTTGCGCCTCCCGATAAAGGCCTTTGCGAGAAGCTATGTATCAACAACAGTGGAATAACGACCATATCTACCCGGGCCTCGACAGCCCAGAGCTGGAAGCGGACATGCGCGCCGCCCGCCACGCGCTGGAGGAGCTGACCAGCTATATGGCGGGTCTGGACATGGTGCGCGGTGATGACGCTGCACTGCTGGATTTCTTGCGGGAAGTGCGGCTGCGCGCCCGTGATATTCGCCATATCGGCTGGAACGTCGCCATTCTGGCCGCATGCCGCGGCAGTCAGGATGCGCGGGATCCGCAGGCCAAACAGTTGGCGTCCCGTGCCCGCGCCCTTAATGCCGATCTGTTCAAGACGCTGGCGCCGGTGGAAGATCTGATGCTGGCCTTGCCGGAAGAGGAATTCGCCGCGCTGATGGCGGATCCGCTACTAGGCGAGGAGGCGTTCCGCCTGCGCCACGAGCGTCGTTTGCAGGATCAGCGCCTGCCGGTGGCGGCAGAGCAGCTGGTGATTGGTCTGGGCACCGATGGCCTGCACGCCTGGGGCAACCTCTACAACGATCTGGTGGGCAAGATCCGCTTGACCATTGATGGCCGCGAGATGGGGCTGGCCGAGGCGAGCAATCTGCTCTCCAGCCCGGTGCGGGCATTGCGCCTTGAGGCGTTTGATGCCATCAGTGCTGGCTGGGAAGATGAGCAGGAGACGGTCGCCGCCATCCTCAATGCCATCAACGGCTGGCGGCTGGAGCTGGCCCGTCAGCGTGGCAACACCCGTTTGCTCGATGAGCTGGATCTCTCCTGCCACCAGAGCCATATCGAGCGTGCCACCCTCGATGCCCTGATGAGCGAAACCTGGCGAGCCCGTGGGTTGGGCCAGCGGGCGCTGGAGCTGATGGCCGAGCGCCTTGGTCTCGACGATCTGGGGCCGGAGGATCTCTTTGCGCCGCCGCCTGCTTCCAGCAGCCGCGACATTCCTTTTGATGAGGCGATCGAGTTGATTGCCGATGCCTTTAGCCGTTTCGATCCCGAGATGGGGGCATTTGCCCGCATGATGGCCGAGAGGGGGTGGATTGATGCGGCGCCCACGCCAAATCGCCGCACCGGCGCCTACTGCACCAAGTTTGCCGAACCGGTCGAGCCGCGGGTCTTCGTCACCTATGCCGGCACCATGGACAACGTCATCACTCTGGCCCATGAGCTGGGTCACGCCTGGCACAACTGGGTGATCCGCGATCTGCCGATGAGTCAGCGCAGCTATCCCATGACGCTGGCCGAAACGGCCTCCATCTTCGCCGAAACCCTGGTGCGCAGCGCCCTGTTCGAGCAGGCAGAAAGTCCCGAAGAGCAGTTGGCCATCGCCTGGGCGGAGGCCGATGGCGCAGCCACCTTCCTGGTCAATATTCCGGCCCGCTTCGATTTCGAGCGGGCGCTGGTGGCCGAGCGGGCGCAGGGTTATGTGTCGGCAGAGCGACTCAAGGCGTTGACTGACGAGGCGTGGGGGCGTTGGTATGAGGGGAGCCTGACCCGCTATCATCCCATGTTCTGGGCGGCCAAGGCGCACTTCTCCATCGCGGGGCTGGGCTTTTACAATTACCCCTATCTGTTCGGTTATCTGTTCAGCCTCGGGGTCTATCAGCAGTTGATGAGCCGCAAGGCGGCGGGGGAAGAGGGCGTGGCCGAGGCGTATCGCGCCTTGCTGCGCGATACTGGCCGGATGAGTGCCGAAGATCTGGTAGCCAAGCATCTGGGGCAGGATATCCGTGAGGCCGCCTTCTGGCAGGGGAGTCTGGCACAAGTAGCGCAGGCGGTAGAGCGCTTCACGCAGTTGCCTGCCTGATTGGGTCAGCGGTGATATGAACAACAGGCCCCCGGACAGTCTCGCTGTCCGGGGGCCTGTTTGTTATGCCTGCTTTTGTTGCGGTTTGATGGGACCAACGAACAGTGGACGGGTCTGGTGAGTCAGATCTGGCTGATAGCCGTTGAAGAAGAGGTTGAGCAGCACCGAGCTGATGGTGGCCAACAGAATACCGCTATGAAAAAGCGGTTGTAGCTGCGCCGGAAGCTGCTGGAAAAAATTCCCGGAGACCGTCGGGATCATGCCAATTCCAAGACTGATGGCGACGATATAGAGGTTGTGACGGTTGCTGTTGTAATCGGTGCGCGCCAGGATGCGAATGCCGGTTGCCAGCACCATGCCGAACATGACGATACCGGCGCCCCCCAGCACGAAGGGCGGGATGGAGGCGACCAGCACCGACATCTTGGGGATGAGGCCAAAGGCAAGCAGGATCCCCCCCGACATCACGCAGACCCAGCGACTCGATACTCCGGTCACGCTCACCAGACCGATATTCTGGGAGAACGATGTGTGGGGGAAGCTGTTGAAGATCCCACCAATAATGGTGCCTATGCCATCCACCCGCAGCCCGCGCACGATATCACCGCGCCTGGCCGGATGGCCGACGATGTCGCCAAGGGCCAGAAACATCCCCATGGATTCGATAAAGGTGATGAGCATGATCACCGTCAGAGTGGCGATGGAGATGGGATCGAAGGTGGGCCAACCAAAGGCGAACGGTACTATGGGGGCAAACCAGGCTGCCTCGCCGAGGCCGTCGAGGCTCACTTCGCCCATGGCGATGGCCACCACGAAGCCGAAGATGATCCCGAGCAGCACCGAAATATTGCTGAAAAAGCCCTTGGTGAAGCGGGTCACCAGCAGGATAAAGACGAGCACCACAAAGCTGGTGCCGATGTAGCGCAGGCTGCCATATTCCGGATTGCCCTTGCCCCCCGCCATCCAGTCGATCCCCACCTGCATGATGCTGATCCCGATGGAGGTGATAACCACCCCGGTCACTACGGTGGGGAAGAGCGGCATCAGCCGACCTATCAGCGGCACTAGCAGGGTCGAGATGATACCGGCGGCGATGGTGGCGCCGAAGATGCCCGTCAGCCCCAGATCCGGGTTGGCTCCGATGGCCAGCATCGGCATCACGGCGGCAAAGGTGACCGACATGATGACCGGCAGCCGGATCCCGGCAAAGCGGCCAATCCCGACACATTGCAACAGGGTGACGATACCGCAGCAGAAGAGATCCGAACTGATAAGGTAGGAGATCTGCTCCTTGGGCAGCCCCAGACTGCCGCCGATCACCAACGGCACCGCCACGGCGCCGGCGTACATCACCAGCACATGTTGCAGGCCCAAGGTAAAGAGTTGGCCCATGGGGAGCATGCGCTCCACTTCATCCACCGGGCGCTTGCGCGTGCCCGGTCGGGGGGAGGGGGGGTTGGTCTCGTTCATGAACAGATCACTCCTTGAAGCCCGCGCAACTGCTACAGGCAAGATAGTGAAAGCCGCAGCTTTCCCGGTCATTGATCTCGTGTATTGACTGACGTGCCAGATCCCTTTGCAGTGGTGAGAGGGATCCGGTGCAGCACGGGTCAGTGCACAAAACATGCACAATGCCGCTCATGAGCGAAAACGTTTGGCGATAACGCCTTGTTTTTGCGGGATGAGTCACATACCGGCCAGATAAGTGTCCGGCTGTTGGCAGGGGAAGGAGGTGGGGCATCTCAGATTGGTAAGGGATTTATCATTATCGGTCTGGCGATCTCACTTTGATAGCCAGGCACCAGAGCGTTGCTCGCAATGCGCCCCCCTGCATGTGACAGCGCTCGCGGGTCACAAGGCGCAATCGGGGGCGGGGGCGTGATCCAAAGCAAGAAAGTTGGATGTTTTGGTGGCGCGCGGGGCAGCCGCTGGGGTAGTTTCGATAAAACCGACACAGTTCCTGAGGTCTTATCCATGATCATCTATCTGCATGGCTTTGATGCCACCAGCCCCGGCAATCACGAGAAAGTGCTGCAGTTGCAGTTTATTGATGATGATGTGCGTTTCGTGCACTACAGCACGGTTCACCCCCGTCATGATATGAGCCATCTGCTCAAGGAAGTGAAAAAACAGCTCGATATGAGTACCGATCCCAAACCACTGATCTGCGGTGTCGGACTTGGTGGCTACTGGAGCGAACGGATCGGCTTTCTGTGCGGCATTCGCCAGGTGATCTTCAACCCCAACCTGCACCCAGAAGAGAACATGCAGGGCAAGATCGACCGGCCGGAAGAATATGACGATATCGGTACCAAGTGTGTAACTGAATTTCGTAAGAAAAATTCAGGAAACTGCCTGTGTATCCTTTCCGTTCAGGATGAAGTGCGCGATAATCGGGACACTGAACGTGAATTGAAGAACTATTACGACATCGTGTGGGATGAGCGCGAGACTCATAAGTTCAAAAATATCTCGCATCATCTACAGCGGATGAAGGCCTTCAAAGAAGCCTGATCCATCACGTCGACCGATTTCGTTTTAGGGAGCCAATGGCTCCCTTTCGTTTTGAGGAACCGAGGAAAATCATCATGATGAATATTGTC
>NZ_JAAKNE010000018.1:0-50778 GCF_049170755.1 Aeromonas sp. 604176 | reverse complement strand
ACCGCATCGAACAGCCGGATGGAGTAGCCGGAGCGTGCCACCATACCGTAGAGCTGGGGCACATAGTCGAGCACCGGCGAAATCAACAGCAGCGGCAGGGTATCGATACCCGCCTGACGGCTGGAGAGGGTGACGGCGCCTCCCATGCTGTGGGCGATGACCCCGTGCAGTGGGCCTGCTTCGCTGGCCAGCTTGGTTGCCAGCTCGTCGAAGGCGCGCACGAAACGGGGCAGGTGGCCAGTGTTGCCTGCGCTCTGGCCGTGGGCCGGATGATCGTAGGCAATGGCGGTGAAACCCTGCGCGGCGATATGGCTCATCAGCGGATAGAACTGGCTGGCGCTGCCGGACCAGCCGTGCATCAGCAGCCACAGCGGCCCCTGACCGAGCCGATAGCTCATCAATACCCCTTCGCTGGTATGGACGGCCTGCTTCACCAGGCCCGCTGGCTCGTGGGCATTCCGCTGGTTGCGCTGGGGGGTGAGCAGCAACTTGCTGGCGGTACGCTTGGCATGGGTGGGGGCGAGTCTGTGGTGCAACCGGGTACCGATCCCCAGCAGCCATTTGCTCGGGCTGAAGCGGCGGGTGTTGAAGTAGATTTTGCTGCTCATGGTCATCCTGTGGTTTTTATGTGCGAACGGTCGTGCTTTTTTGTCGGTTTTTAAAAATTCGTGTTGAACGGATGCCAAAACATCAGCGCCAGCTGCTCAGCAGAGCGTCCACCTCGGGCCAGAAGTGGCGGGCCGGATCCTGACACAGTTCGAGATCGTTGAACACCTGATCCGCCAGATAGAGGCCATAGAGGCGGTAAACGGCGCGCCAGGGATCCATCTCCTGTCGCCACTCGCCTGCGGCCTGACCCTGCACCACCTGACGGGCCAGATAGTCGAGCCAGAAGCGCACCAGTTGACGGGCGGCTTGCTGCACCTGGCTCTTTTGCTCATGGTCATCCTGCACCGAGGTCCAGGCATCGAGGAACATGCAGCGTCCGGCGAAGCAGTGGTTCCACGCCTGCCAGGCGCGCAGCAGGGCGATCAGCTTGTCGTGCTGGCTCTGGTGCTCCTGCTGGCGTACCGGCTGGATCACCCGCAGCCGAAACACTTCGGCGGCGTACTCCAGCACGGCGATCTGCAGATTGTCTCGGGATTGAAAGTGGGCAAACAGGCCGCTTTTCGACATCTCGCAGGCGCTGGCCAGCGAGCCGATGGTCAGGCTCTCCAGCCCTTGCTGGCTCGCCTGCTCAAAGGCTGTCTGCAAAATGTTGTCCCGGGTCAGGCGACCTTTGCTCATCACTCTCTCCTCGTTGGCGCTGGCAGCATAAAGTACGATCGTGCTAATTGTCGAGCAACAAATAGCCAGCATGGCTGGCTATGTCGTCTCGCACGTGTCGCTATGCGCGGGGGTCAGTTCTCCTTGATATCGAGCTGTTGCAGGGCGATAACCGCCTGAGTGCGGTTTTTGACGCCCAGTTTTCTGAAGATGGCGGTGATATGGGCCTTGATGGTGGCTTCAGAGACGTTGAGCTCCCAGGCGATCTGTTTGTTCAGGCTGCCATCGCGCAGCATGATCAGCACTTTGTATTGCTGGGGGGTGAGGCTGGCCAGCTTGCTGGCGAAATCGGGGCCATCTTCCGATTCGGGATGGAGCGAGATGCCTTCCGGCACCCAGTTATCCCCCCCGATCACCGTATTGAGGGCATTGACCAGCTCCTTCATCGGCACCGATTTGGGAATGAAGCCGAGCGCCCCGAGCCGCAACACCTGCTGGATGATGGCCGCATCTTCCGAGGCGGAGACCACCACTATGGGCAGGTCGGGATATTGGCCGCGCAGGTGGGCCAGCCCCTCGAAGCCATTGGCTCCCGGCATCTTGAGGTCGAGCAGCAACAGGTCGACCTCGGGGTGCTCGCCGAGCAGGCTGGTCAGGCTGTCGATGGAGTCCGCTTCCAGCAATTGGGCGTCGTTGATGGCCATGTGCACCGCTTGGTATAGGGCGCCCCGAAACAGGGGGTGGTCATCTGCGATGACGATGGTAAATTGGCTGTCCATATTTCGGTTAATGGCTCACATTGTTGCTAACTGATTGTTTTGAAAAATCAAACTAGCATCGCTCACCAAGAGGGTCAAACCCGCCGGTGCGCAAATGTGAAGCGACCATCGGATGTTTTGCCATCAGGGCAGATCGGCCGGTCGCAGGCAACTCATGCAGGAGGCAACAGATGGGATCCTTGGTATTGGCGGTGGGCACCGGCTCCACCTGGGCGATGCGGGCGGCACTGGTGCTCGCCATGAGCGGGCTGACGTGGCAGGAGCAGGTGTTCGATCTGGAGGATGCCAAGTCGCTGGCGCGGCTCAAGCGGTTGGCACCGGCCGGTCTGGTGCCCTGGCTCGAACACGATGGCGTGCGGGTTCACGACTCGCTGGCCATTGCCGAATATGTTCACGAGCTCTGTCCCGACCGCCAGCTCTATCCTGTTTCGCTGGCCGAGCGGGCACTGGCTCGCAGCCTCTGCGCCGAGTTGCATGCAGGATTTCGGCAGATCCGTTCTCTACTCCCCTTCTTTCTTGGGGCGCCAACCCGTATCGATCCCCCGGTGGAGGCGGTCGGTGAGCTGGCCCGTTTGCAGGAGATCTGGTCGCAGACGCGGGGCCCCTTCTACTTTGGCGAGGCGGGCATTGTCGATGCCTTCTATGCGGTGATGGCCTATCGGCTGGCCAGCTACGGCATCCTGTTGCCCGGTCTGGCGCGAGTCTATCAGCAGGCGCTGCTCTCTTGGCCTCTGTGGCAGGAGACCCTACTCAAGGCGCGGTTGCAGTGGCCGGCGGCGCGCCAGCCACAGTGAACCGTGGCAGATAGATAAACGAGAGAGGGGAGCCACTGGCTCCCCTCTCTGTTGCTGGTCAATGTGGCTCAAGGGTTACTTCTGCCGACCGGCAAAGACCACCACTACCTTGTCATCCCCCTTCTCCCGCACGAAGGCGTAGGGAGCATCCGAGAGTTTCTGGTGGCTGCCTGCCGCAATGGCCGGATGGGCGGCGCGGAATTGGCCCAGTTGCTGCCAGTGCTTGACCAGCTCAGCCTTGTCTCCGCTGGCCAGCTCCTGCCAGTTCATGTCCGAGCGCAGCGCCTGATCGAACACACCGCCATCCTTGGCCAGCCCTCGGCCGGACTCGTCGCCGTAGTAGAGCTGGATGCCGCCTGGCAGCAGCATAAAGCTGTTGGCGACCCGGCGCTGTAGCGGCACATCCTGATAGTCGCCAAAGAACAGCTTGGTGTCGTGGGAGCTGATGTAGCTCAACACGTTGAACTCGGGATCCTGATTGATGCGGCTGGCGTAGCTGGCATAGGTGGGCTCGGCGCTGGCCATGCACTGGGCCTGGGGCAGGGCGAACTCGCGCTGATAGTCGAAGTTGATCAGGGAATCGAAACCGTTCTGATACCAGAAATCCTTGGCCACCCCGTGATCCCACACCTCGCCCACCATGTAGAAGGGCAGATCGTCGAGGGCCTTGCTCGGGTTGTTGGTCTTCCACTCCTTGAGTGCAGCGGTGCCCGCCTGCTTGAGCTTGGCCCACACCTCGGGCTCCAGATGCTTGACAGTGTCGGCGCGGAAGCCGTCGATGCCAAAGCGGCGTACCCAGTCGGTGTGCCAGGCGATCAGGTAGTCGCTCACGGTCGCGTCGGGCAGCGCCTTGGCGAGGGTATCTTTTTTCGCGGCCAGCAACGGCGGCAGCCCTACCGGTTTGGTCGATTCGGTGAGAAAGTCCGGCAGCCCCGCCACCGAGCCGGTGACATCGTCGGTGCCGGGCTGCGGGTAGCCGGGCAGACCGGCGCGCACCCAGTCACCACTCCACCACTTGTTCCACGCGGGTGATTGATAGTCGATGAACTGGTTGTAGCCATGCCAGTTGAGGCCACCGCTCGGGCGCCACTGGTTCCAGACGGTCGGCAGCTTGGCTGTATTCTGGGCCAGTTCGGTGAGCCCCAAATCCTGCAAGTCGGCGAGGGTGGCGTAACCGGCATGGTTCATCACCACGTCGAGGATGATCCGCATGCCGCGCTTGTGGGCCTCGTCCACCAGGGTTTTCAGGCTCTCTTCATCGCCGTAGTTGGGGTCAATCTTGGTGAAGTCGAGCGCCCAATATCCGTGGTAGGCGTAGAAAGGGAAGTTGCCCTGCTCGCCACCGCCGATAAAGCCGTGCACCTGCTCCACCATGGGGGTGATCCAGATGGCGTTCATGCCGAGGCTCTTGATGTAGTCGAGCTTCTCGGTCAGCCCCTTGAAGTCGCCGCCGTGCCAGGTGGCCACCTCATCCTGTCCATCCTTCTGGCGGCCGAAGCTGTGGTCGTTGGCGGGGTCACCATTGTGGAAGCGATCGGTCAGCATAAAATAGACGCTCGCCTGATCCCAGCTGAATGGTGCTGGCTTGGCTGCCTTGACCGGCTCGAGCAGCAGCAGGCCTCCGCTCTCTTTGCTCGGGGTCAGGGTCAGCTTGCCCTGTTTGACTACTGCCTCCTGTTTCGAGTAGGCATCCCGCAGTCGGGTGCCGTCGGGCCAAACCCCTTTCAGCGACACCGTGACCGGGCCGCCATCCCAGCTGATGCAGGGCTCTTGTGGTGGCTGGCGTTTGAACTCGCTCTTCTTGGTCGCCCGCAGCACCTTGAGGCTGGGGGTATCCGGGTTGAAGGTGAACTGATACTCCCCGGCCAGCATCACCCGCAGGGTAAAGCTCTGATCCTTGCTGCATTTGTCCATGGGTTGGGCGGTGCCGAAGGGGAGTGGCTTGCTCTCGCTCGGGCCAAAGCTGGTGCCGCAACTGTTGCCCGGGTCGCTGATGCGGATCTGGTGGCTCCCTTTGGCAAGGGGATGGGTCAGCTCCACCGTGCCCTTGTCCAGCGCGATCGGGGTCGTGAGCGGCTGACCATCCACATAGAGGTGAACCTCGGGGGCAGCCATCGCCTGTTGGGTGAACAGAGGGGCGGCCAGCAGGGCGAGCCAGAGAGGGGATAAGTGATGAGCACGACGCATAAGCCATTCCTTGAGCAGGGCAGTTCGGACAAGGGCCCATTCTAGGAGCAGCAAAGCGCGCCTTGGATCGGCAAAATGCCGATTTGTGACATCAGTTCAAATGGTTACGTTTTCAAGCCGAGGAAAGTGTGACGGAGAGGAGATGGGACGCTCTGTCGATGAAAATAGCGCCCATAAAAAATGCCGGTCAGGTGACCGGCATTTGGTGTATCAGGCTTTGTCGTCACATCAGACGGTGAAGAACTTGAAGTTGACGAAGGCCACCGCGATGAAGGAGGCCACCATGCCGCTGATGCATAGCACAGCAGGGCGGATGGCGGGCCAGCGATGGGTCAGCAGAATGATGGCCAGCAGGGTAGGGTAGAGCCCGAACATGTAGCGTGGCATGGCGTTGAGGCCGGTCATCAGCGGGATGGTGCAGCAGATGAACATCAGAGTCGCTTCAGCCCAGCGTTTCTGGCTGAACAGGTAGCCGTTCAGGCACCAGCCGAAGATCACCATGATGGAGAGGTAAGCCTTGCGGCCGCCCAGCTCGAAACCACTCAGCCACCAGTCCAGCGGGCTGTCCATGTAGCGACCCCAGGCCACCTGAATGTGCTTGAAGGCGAAGGCATCGCCGGTCAGGTGATAGAGATAGACCATATAGGCAAACAGGCCAAAGGGGATCATCCAGAGGGTGAAGACCACCTTGAAGGCGCACTCGGTGAAGCGGAAAAATTCCCGCCAGCCGTAAGCCTGCAGCGCCAGGATCAGCACCGGGAAGACCATCATTACCCCCAGGTTGCGGGTGGCGGAGATACAGACCCCCAGCACGGCCACCATCAGCCACTGCTCCCGATAGGCGAACAGGAACATCCCCAGCATCAGCGCCATAAAGGTCGACTCGGTATAACCGGAGACGAAGTAGGCGGAGAAGGGGGAGAAGGCGAGCAGCCAGACGCCGAAGCGGGCGGTATCGTCCCCCAGCTTGAGCTGACGCAACACCAGCAGCATCAGCGGCAAGCTGGCGAAGAAGGAGAGATTTGTAACAATGATGAGGCCGATCAGGCTCTCGACATTGAACAGGTTGGAGATGGCACCGGAGACCATCGGGTAGAGCGGCATAAAGGCCCAGTTGGCCGCATTGCCCTTGCTCAGCCAGCGGGGGTAGAGGTCGTAGCCGTTTTCGATGATGCGCTGGAACCAGACGCAGTCGAACTGACAATAGGCCTGCAGCGGGCCGATGTCGGGGGAGCCATAGAGCTGGACACCGAAGTAGCCCATGCCATACAGCGCCACCCGGCTCAGCATGAAGGCGGCGATGATCATCAGCCAGTCACGACCGCTGATGCGCAGTGACGGGCGATACGGGAGTGCAGCCCCGGTTAGCGGGGCAGTATTGGTCATATCATTCATCAGGCAAAAACCCAGACGCGAGAGAGAACGTAAGTGAGGACGGTAACGGTCAGGGTGGCGATGACCACCGGCAGTAGACCGGAGAGCCCCGCAAACAGCAGGCCGCTCAGGATCAGGTTACGCACCGCCAGCGAGAAGAGGGCGACCAGCAGAAACTTGCTGGCGGCTCCCTGCTTCTGGAAGGTAATGTAGCGGTGACCAAAGAAGGAGAACCAGAATGCGATGGCAAAAGCCAGCGTGGTAACTAGGTGCTCCGAGATGGTGGGCCAGGTATGAAACAGTGCGATGGAGGTGCCAAGGTCGACGAGAGTAGCCCCCCCGCCGACAAAACCGAAACGTACCAGCCGCCAGAATTCCTCGCGGGAGATCATTGAGGCGCCTGCTCCTGCTGCTCTTGCGAGTTGCTGTCAGCGCTCTGCGGTTTGGCCGCATCCTGCTTGGCATACTGGCCATAGACCCCTTCAATGAGGTAGACCGGGCGCTGTTTCACTTCCACGAACATGCGGCCGATGTACTCGCCGATGATGCCGAGTGACAACAGCTGGATACCGCCGAGGAACAGCACCACGGACATCAGGGAGGCGTAACCGGGCACGTCGATGCCGAAGAAGATCACCTGGGTGATGATTTTCAGGATATAGAGGAAGGCCACCAGCGAGACGCTGACACCCACATAGCTCCAGACCCGCAGCGGCCAGCTGGAGAAGCTGAGCAGACCGTCGAGGGCGAAGTTCCACAGTTTCCAGTAGTTGAACTTGGTTTCACCGGCGTGACGAGCCGGGCGCTCGTAGGGGACGCCAACGGCACGGAAACCGGCCCAGGCAAACAGCCCCTTCATAAAGCGGTTGCGCTCCGGCAGCAGCTTGATCGCCTCGACCACGCGACGGTCGATCAGGCGGAAGTCACCGGCGTTCTCCGGCAGCTTGGTGCTGGTGGAGAGGGCGTTGAAGAAGCGGTAGAAGCCACCGGCAGTCAGGCGCTTCATCGGGGTATCGGCGCTGCGATCGACGCGGATGCCGTAGACGGTGTCATAGTCACCGGTCTGCCACAGTTTGACGAACTCCAGGATCAGGGCAGGAGGATCTTGTAGATCCACGTCCATCGGCACGATGGCATCCCCTTTGGCCTGATGCAGACCTGCGGTCAGGGCCGCTTCTTTACCGAAGTTGCGTGCCAGGTTGACCAGGGTCACGCGCGGATCGCGGGCGATGGCCTGCTCGACCACTTCACGGGTGCGGTCACGGCTGCCATCGTTGACGAATACAATTTCAAGCTGGTCTTTCAGCAGGGCCAGTTCGTTGTCTATCGCGTTGATGAAGGCATCGATGCTCTCTTCCTCGTTGTAAACGGGAACGACCAGAGAGAGTCGAAAATCTGGATGCGACATAAGAACGTCCTTATTTGGGATAGTTGTTTTTATAAAATGGTATTCGGGGCAAGGATCACTGGGCTACGGTCAAACGTACCGACTGCACATTGATGGGAGTAGGTGCCGAGAGCGCCAGAAAATTGGGGTGCTTGGGATCTGCCGTGAGCGAGTCACCGGGCAGACTGAGGCGGATTTCGTTGATGCCCGCTTTGGCCAGTTTCACCGTGGTGGTGAAGTCGTGACCCAGCGCCACTTTCAACAGGGCACCAGCTTCCGGGCTGTTGATGCGGGCCTGTACGGTAAGCTGATCCGGATTGGCCGCCTGCTTGGGCAGCACAAAGTAGAGACCGCCCTGACCGCTGAGCAGGGTACCTTCGTCGCTCGGCTTCTTGGCCCAGCCTTCGCTGGAGAGGAAGCGGCTCGGCTTGGTCAGATTGAGCTCGTTACCCGGCTGATAGGTCATGCTGGAGTTGTGTTCCCAGAAGCGGGTTTTGCCTTCCAGATAATAGAGTTTGTAGGCCAGGCTCACGTTGGGGTGAGCAGCCAGATAGAGGGTGTAAAGATAAAAACCGCTTAACGCCAGAATGGCAGTCAAAAAACCGAACTTTTTGTACGTCATATCACTCTCTATGCCTGACAGAATGGGTAGGCCGATGTCGCGCATATGCTAATCCAATTGCAAAAAAAGCATAGTGGATCACAAAAAAATATTTGGTCACATATTAACCCCTTTTTACCCCTGTTCCAAACGTTGCTGTTTCCCGGTTAAACAGGTCTGGCGGGGCGCAGGTTGCCAGTAGTGCTCCGGCAGGGCAATTGGTAAATAGAAGCGCTTTGCTGCGTCATTTTCTAGCGGATGCGATAGTCATCTGGCCTCTATCGCCATTTTGCAGGGTGCGATTTATGATGACTCACCTATTCGTCAAGGATGACATATGAAGTGGCTCTCTTGCTGTCTGTTGCTTGGATTATGGGCGCCAATGGCATTGGCCAAGGCCCTGTGTCCCGAGCCCATTCAGGTCGGTTACGATAACTGGCCCCCCTACCATTATTACGAAGCCGACTCACCGCAAGAGGTGCGCGGTTATGCCGCCGAGGTGCTGACGGCTGTGCTCACTTCCATGCACTGCAAGGTCCACTATGTGGAGCTGCCCTGGAAGCGGGTACTGCACGAAATGGAATATGGTGAGATAGACATGGCGATGGAGGCGAATATCAATGATGATCGCGCCCGTTATGCCTGGTTTTCCGACTCCTACAACCCGGGGCGCACCTTGCTGTGGATCCGCAAGGGCAGCCACTATCCCGAACAGGATCTGACGAGCTGGCTGGCCAGTGGTTACTCTCTCGGTGTTACCAAAGAGTACTTCTATGGTGAGGAAGTGATGTTGCTGCTCGCTCGCTATGCCAAACAGGTGAGTGCGGTGAGCGACCAGCAAAATTTTGAGAAACTGGCCCGCGGGCGGATCGACGGTTTCCTCGGTGACATGCTGGCTACCCCCAGCGCCCTTAACAAGGAGGGGATGAGCGGTCTGTTCACCAGTCACCCCATGGTGGTATCTGAATCGCCGAGCTTCTTTATGTTGGGCAAGCGCAGCTTTTCGCCGCAGTTCTTGCAACAATTCAATCAGGCGTTGGCGCGGTTCAAGGAGACAGATGCGTATGACATTATCTGGCAGCGTTATGCCCCCGGGCGCTAGCAAAGTATTGGCCGTTCACGCATCATGAGCGGCCTGAGCATCGGGTCAGCTTGTCAGGCCCGACAGAGTGAACAAACCGTTTTGAGGTACCCATGGGGATGAAGTATTGGCTGGCCCTTGCCAATCTGGTGTGGCTGGGATGTTTGCCCGCTGGCGCGGTACATGCGACCGAAGCACAAGTTGTGGTGGCGGCCAGTGAAACCGGACACGACTGGTATCAGGGCAGTCAGGCCGAACAGGCCCGTGTCGAGCTGGAGCAGCAGTTGCAAGAGGCTGTGCTTGCCCAGCTGCATCCCGATTTTTTCACGCTGTGGAAGCGTCTGCAGGCCACCCCTGCAGACAAGCGTGGTGCCATCTATGACGACATTTTTACCAAGTTGAGCCGTTTCCAGCACGCCTGGCGGGGGATGGATCTGGTCTCGCGCGAGCAGATGAAGACCCTCAAGCTCGATTTGAACCGCCCTGTGGTGACCCAGCCCAGCGATGATGACCTGCTCACCCAGGTGAAATCCCTGCGCCCTCAGGTGGCGGAATACGAGGCGGTGCGGGCCAAGGTGCACAAACTGCTGGCGATGCCGATGGCCAGCAAGTGGCCAACCCTCGATATGCCGACCCTGCGTGCCGGAGAGAGCTCCGCCGAGCTCGGCCAAATCCGCGCCATGCTCAACGAGCTGGGCGACAGCGCCCCGAGCCATGGTGATCAGATTTACGATGGTGATACCGAGCAGGCCATCAAGCAGTTCCAGCGTCGTCATGGTCTCACCGCGGACGGCATTATCGGTCGTCAGACCCGCTCCTGGCTCAATACCGGCCCGCAAGTGCGCGCCAGCCTGCTGCTGCGCAACCTGTGGCGTCGTGATCTGGTGGATCAGCTCGCCGGTGGCCGGTACGTGCTGGTCAATATTCCCGACTACCGTCTGAGCGTGGTGGAGTCCGGCAACGAGGTGTTTACCAGCCGGGTCATCGTCGGCAAGGAGCAGCGCGCCACTCCCATTCTGGCCAGCGAAATTCGCTCCATCGTGCTCAATCCCTCCTGGCATGTGCCGCGCTCCATCCTGAGCAAGGACATCCTGCCCAAGCTGGGTCGGGATCCCGCCTACCTGAGTCGCGAGCAGTTCGAGGTGATCGACAGCGAGGGCAATCCGGTCCAGTTCACCGAAGAGGGGTGGCATCAGGCGCTGGCCGCCGGTTTCCCCTATCGCCTGCGGCAAAAGCCGGGGGATCACAATGCCCTGGGGCGCTACAAGTTCTACCTGCCCAACAATGACGCCATCTATCTGCACTCCACTCCGCGCAAGGCGCTGTTCGAACAGGGGGCGCGCGCCTTCAGCTCGGGCTGCATCCGGGTGGAGCATGCGGACGATCTGGCCGAACTGTTGCTGGCGGACTCCCGCTATCAGCCGGACAAGGTGGCCAATATCCTCAAGGAGAGCCAGACCAAATGGTTGCCGCTCACCACGCCGATCCCGGTCTTTACTGTCTACTGGAGCAGCTGGCTCGACGAAAATGGTCGCCAGCAATTGCGTAACGATATCTACGGATTTGATCGGGTCAGCTTCCAGAGCCGCCTGCTGTGATCCCTGCCACAGAGTGAAAAGCCCGGCCTGTGCCGGGCTTTTCTATGGGCGATTGAGGTTTGACAGGGCCCCCCGCCGGAGGGTAGTTTCAAGCGCCTGTATCACATTCAATCAGTGATCTTATTCAACTATTTTCGCTTGAATCTGCGATGGACGAACCCCTTATGCTGGAACAAGAGATAAGTCGACGTCGCCTGTTGCTGGGAGCCGGTTGCCTGCTGGGCAGCTCGCTGATCTCCTTCCCTGCACTGGCCAGCCGCAGTACCACCGGGCGTGAACTCAGTTTCTTCAATCTCAATACCGGCGAGCGGGTGCGCGCCAGCTATTGGGAAAATGGCCACTATCTGAGCGACGGGTTAGCCGAGCTCAACCACATCTTCCGCGATTACCGGCGCAACGAAGTGTTCAACATCGACAAGAAGCTGTTTGATCAGCTGTTTCTGTTGCAGCACAAGCTGGGTCGGCGCAGCGAAATTCAGCTGATCTCCGGCTATCGCGCCCCGGCAACCAATCGTCAGAAGCGCCACAAGAGCCACGGCGTGGCCAAACACAGCTACCACACCCTGGGGCAGGCGGTGGATGTGCGGATCCCCGGCGTACAGCTGGCCCATCTGCGCAAGGCGGCGCTCCAGCTCAAGGTGGGTGGGGTTGGTTACTATCCCCGTGATAACTTCGTTCACCTCGATACCGGCCCGGTGCGCAGCTGGTAAAGGGGATGGCAAGCTGCCAAGCTCTTCCCACCAGAGAGGAGATAGCGATGAAAAAGATAGTGATTGGCGGCCTGATCGCCCTGTTGTTGACCGGTTGCAGCAAGCTCAACCGTGAAAATTACGACCAGTTGAAGATGGGGATGAGCTACGCTGAGGCCAGCACCATTCTGGGCAAGGCGGAGCGCTGTGATGATGCGCTGGGCACTACGAGCTGCCTCTGGGGCGGGGAAGGGAAGAACATCAAGATCCGCTTTATCGCCGACAAGGCGACCTTCTTCAGCTCGGAAGGGATTAACTGAGTCGCAGACCGTCCATGAAAAAAGCGCCACTCGGGCGCTTTTTTGTTGCTCGCAATCCAACCCGCCTCGCCAGAAGCTGGCGTACTCAGTGGGTCGCGTACTGATAGTCGAAGGTGGGCAGACCCCACTTGAAGCGAACCGCCAGCAGCCGCAGTACAAAGCCGATCCCGATGGAACCGAACGCGGCCCAGTTGGTCGGCAAGCCCTGATCCAGCGCCAGACAGTAGAGGGCTGCGGTGATCAGCGAAATGGCTGCATAGAGCTCGCGACGAAATACCAGTGGAATCCGCTGGCAGAGCAGATCCCGCAGCACGCCGCCAAAGACCCCGGTCACCACCGCCATGATGCAGGCAATACCGGCGCCGTGGCCCATATCCAGCGCCCGGGCCGCACCGAAGATGGAGAAGACCACCAGTCCCAGGGCATCAAGGGCCATGAACAGCTTGCCGAGGTAGCGCATCAGGGGGGCGGAGACCACACCCGCCATCGCGGCTGCGGCAACCAGCAGCACGTATTCCGGATGTTCAATCCAGAGCAGCGGATAGTGGCCCAGCAGCACATCGCGAATGGTGCCACCACCGATGGCCGTCGCCGAGGCGATGATCACCACACCAAACAGATCCATCCGTCGCCGACCCGCGGCCAGCGCGCCGGTCATCCCTTCGGCCACCAGGCCAACCAAGAAGAGTGCATGTAACATGAGATATCCCAGGGAACGAGAAAGGCCAGAATCCTACCAACTCGTGTCATATGGGACAAGCTATCGAATGCATGCATTAATTTAATTCATGCTAAATGTGAAAAAGGCACCGTTTCGGGTGCCTTTTTCTAATCAATGTTCAAGGGTTAGCGCCCCAACTGCTCCTGCCGGTAGTGATCGACCCACATGGCGGTGGCGCCACAGATGGCGACCGGCATCACCAAGAGGTTCACCACCGGAATGGCGGAGAAGAGGGTCACCAAAGCGCCAAAGCTGAGGCACTTGCCGCGGCGCTGCTTCAAGGCATCGCGCATGGTGATGAAGTCGATCTTGTGGTTGTCGAACGGATAATCTACATACTGGATCGCCATCATCCAGGCGCTGAACAGGAACCAGAGCACAGGTGCCAGGGTTTGGCCCACCACCGGGATCAGAAACAGGATCAGGCAGCCGATGGCCTTGGGCAGGTAATACTTCAGCTTGGTCCATTCGCGGCCGAAGGTGCGTGGCACATCCTTGACGATATCCAGCATGCCGCTGTCATTGGCGGGCTGACCGGTGAGGATCTGCTCCACCTTCTCCGCCAGCAGGCCGTTGAAGGGGGCGGCTACCCAGTTGGCAACCGAGCTGAAGATAAAGGAGAAGACCACCAGTATGGTGATGAGGGCGATGGGCCACAGCAGGTAGTCCAGCCAGTCGAGCCAGGCGGGGATCTGCTGATGGAGCCAGGCGAACAGGCCGTCCAGTTGCAGCAGCAGGGCATAGAAGGCCCCGGCAAACAGCACGAAGTTGACCAGCAGGGGGATCAGCACAAAGGTGCGGATGCCCGGTTGGCGAATGAGGGAAAACCCGCGCAGGAAATAGTCTGCACCGCTGATTGAATCTTTGACCATATGGGGTGATTGGCTCATGTGAGCTCCATCTATGCATGGGAGAACTGCCAGCATATTACAAACAAGCCTTTGATTTGGTAAAGTCGCCGACTATTCCTTATTTCGTGCCGTGGCGACCAAAAATCGGGCATGAATGGGGATGATGCCTGCATATTACAAACAAAGCCGGGTCTGGATTTGGTAAAGTCACCTGCCCGCATCCTCTTTATTTAGCCACTGATACAGGTCGCCATGCGTCTGAAACTGATCAAACTCGCCGGCTTCAAGTCGTTCGTCGAGCCGACCCGCATCGAACTGTCGGCAGACATGACCGCCGTGGTGGGCCCCAATGGCTGTGGCAAATCCAACGTCATCGACGCGGTGCGCTGGGTGCTGGGGGAGAGCTCCGCCCGCCATCTGCGCGGCGAGAACATGACCGATGTCATCTTCAACGGCTCCATCAACCGCAGTGCGCACGGGCGCGCCTCGGTCGAGCTGGTGTTCGACAATCCCCACAACCGGGTGCCCGGCGAGTTCGGCCGCTTTACCGAGATCTCGGTGCGCCGCGAAGTGCTGCGCGATGGCTCCAACCACTATCAGATCAACGGCCAGAAGTGCCGCCGCAAGGATGTGACCGACCTCTTCCTCGGCACCGGTCTTGGCCCCCGCAGTTACGCCATCATCGAGCAGGGCACCGTCAGCCGACTGGTGGAGTCACGTCCTGCCGATCTCAAGCTCTTTATGGAAGAGGCCGCCGGGGTTTCCCGTTACAAGGAGCGGCGCCGCGAGACCGAGCAGCGCATTCGCCACACACAGGAGAACCTGGAGCGCCTCGGCGATATTCGCGGCGAGCTGGGTTCGCGCCTTCACCACCTCAAAGCCCAGGCCGAAACGGCCGAGCGCTACAAACAGCTCAAGAGTCGTTCGCGCGCTGCTCGTGCCGAGCTGATTGGCTCGGAATTGTGGGCGCTGGAGACGCGTCTTGGCGAGGCCAAGACCGAGCTGGCCCAGACCGAGCAGGCGCTGGCGGCCCTCGATGCCAAACGTACCGCCGATGAGGGGCGCCACGTCACCCTGTCGGTCGCCAGACAAGAGGCGCAAGCCGAGCAGGCGAGCCGTCAGCAACAGATATTTCTCGGCGGGCAGGCCATCGCCCGTCTCGAGCAACAGCAACTGCACCAGAGTGAACTGGGGCGCGACTGGCAGGCCCGTGCAGAGGCGCTGGGCGAGCGGATTGCTACCCGCAAGGAGCAGCTTGCCAGCCAGCAGGATCAACTGACCGAAGGGGTATTGCGTGCAGAGCAGGAGAGCGCCCGGCTGGAGCTGTGTGAGCAGTTGCTCACCGAGCAGCAGGAGGGTCGCCAGCAGGCCAGCGAGCAGCTGGAGCAGGCTCGCTTGCGCCAGCTGCAGTGGCAGCAACAGTTGGCCGGGTTGCAGGGGCAGCTCAACCAGACCCGTACCCGGTTGGGTGGCCTGCAGGAGCTGCAAGCCAAGACCCGGCTGGCCCGCCTCAAGCTGGAAGATGAACGCGCTGGCCCCCTCGGCACAGAGGCCGACGATCTGCAACCGGCCCTCGATGCCCTGAGTGGTGAGCTGGAGCTGACGCGGGCGGCCAATGACGAGCTGACCGAGCAGCTGGCGCAGGCGGTCGACGCCCATGAACAACTCAAGCAACAGCATGGCCAGCAGTTGAGCCTGCAGCGGGAGCTGGAAGCGCGGCTGGCGACCCTGGATCAGATCCTCGGCGAACAGATGGAGGGGGCGACCCTAGCCGACCGGTTGCAGGTTGCCCCCGAGTGGGCACAGGCACTCGATAAAGCGCTGGGTCGCTGGCTCACCGCAACGCCGGCGGACGAGTGCAATCTGGCGCAAGAGGGGCTCTGGATTGGCCCGGCGCAACCGGCGGTTGCCGGTACGCTGGCGGCGCAACTGGGTGGTGAGCATATTCCTGCCTTCCTCAACGCCATCTGGCTGGTGGAGAGCCGGGAGGCCGCATTGGCCCGCCAGCCAAGCCTTGCGGCCGGTGAGTCGGTACTGACTCCTGCTGGCGACTGGCTGGGGCCAAACTGGGCAGATTTGGGACAGGGCGCGGCGCTTGGCACCATGGCGCTGCTGGGTGAGCGTGAGCGGTTGCATACCGAGCAGGAGAGGGTTGCCGCGGGGCTGGCACAGCTGAGCGAGCAACTTGTCTCAGCCGATGCCCGGCGCGCCCAGCTTGCCAGTGCGCAGGAGTTGTCGCAGCGAACCTTGCGCGAGCAAGAGCAGAAATGGCAACAACTGCGCGAAGCCTGGAGCCTGCAACAGGGTCAGCGGCAGGAGCGGTTGCAGCGGCTCGGTCAGCTCGGCGAAGAGCTGATCCGGCTCGATCAGGAGCAGGCCGAAGAGGCAGAGCGGCTGGCCAGCGCCCGTGAACAACTGGAACTCGATGAGGCGCGCCTTGCCGAGTTGCAGGAGCAGGGGGAGCCGCTGACACAAGGGTTGCAGCTCGCTCAGGAGCTGCTGACCCGCTGCGAGCGGGCGGTCGACGAGGCCCGTGTGCGCCGCGAGCAGCAACAAGCGGCCTGCCAGCGTTTGCAACTGGAGTTGGGCAATCTGCGCCAACTCATTACCCTGGGCGAAGAGGAGTTGGCGAGGCTCGGGCTGGAGCTGGCCGGGCTGAAAGGGCCGGATAGCGAGGCAGTGCCGGATCTGGCGCCCCTGCTGGCCGAGCAGCGTAATCTGGAGGCGCAGCAGCTCGCCTGCCATCAACGGCTTGCGGAGCTGGAGCGCCAGCTCGGTGAGCTGGAGCAGGCCAGAAGTGCCGATCACAAGCAGCTGGTGACGTTGCAGGAGAAGCTGGCAACCCTGCGCCTTGAGCGCGAACGTAACCTCACCCGTCGACAGGGGCTGCACGAGCAGTTCGAAGAGTTGGGGGTTCGACTGGTAGATCTCGATCAGGCAGTGTTGATCGCCGCTGATCGCGGCAAGCTGCGGCAGGAGATCCAGACCCTGGAGGGGCAAGTGGAGGCGCTCGGTGCCATCAACCTGGCGGCGCTGGAGGAGTACGAAGAGGCGAAAACCCGGGCAACCTACCTCGAAAATCAGTGCCAGGATCTCGAGCAAGCGCTGGAAACCTTGAGCCAAGCCATTAAAAGAATTGATAAAGAGACACAAATACGGTTCCGGGACACTTTCGATAAGGTCAACGAAGATTTAAAATCCCTGTTTCCAAAAGTGTTCGGTGGGGGCAGTGCCTGGCTTGAGCTTACCTCCGATGATCTTTTGGAGGCCGGAGTGAGCATCATGGCGAGACCTCCGGGTAAGAAGAATGCTACCATTGCCCTGCTTTCCGGGGGGGAGAAGGCGTTAACCGCGCTTGCGCTGGTTTTTGCCATCTTCAGACTCAACCCAGCACCTTTTTGTCTGCTGGATGAGGTGGATGCACCGCTCGATGAAGTGAACGTCGGTCGCTTCTGTTCTCTTGTCAAAGAGATGTCGAGCACAGTACAGTTCGTTTACATCAGTCATAATAAGGTCTCCATGGAGATGGCTGAGCAGCTGGTTGGCGTCACGATGCAAGAGCCCGGGGTTTCTCGCATTGTGTCGGTCGATATCGGTGAAGCCGTCGCTTTGGCTGAGCAAAACTAGAAAGAGAAGCAGCTAATGCAGGAATTGCGTTACATCTTGGTTGCCCTGGGCGGTATTGCTATTGCGGCATTGCTCATTCACGGGTTGTGGAGCAACAAAAAGAATCGTCAGGCACCGATCAAAGAGAAACCGATTGGACGGATGGACTCCAAGTCGCGGGATCGTGATAACGACGCCTTCGACAGCGATGGCATCGGCCAGGTACGCGTGGTCAGTGGTGGCCGTCGTGCCGAGCCCAAGCTGCGCAGTGAAGAGAGCCGCCAGCCGGAATTCGGTCGTCGCCCTGCCGTCCCCGCCTTTGATGATGAAGATGACGAGGACGATCTGCCGCCGCCCGTAGTGCGCAAGCCTGCTGCCCGCCCGGTTCCGCCGCCTCCTGTCTATGAAGAGGAGGAAGCGTTCGACGAACCGCTGCCCGAGGAGATCGACGAGGCGCCCGCCGCGCCGGTGCGCAAACCTGCTCAGGTCAATCGTCGTACCCCGGTCTACCGTTCCCGTCCCCAGCGCGAGCCCATGATGCAGTCGCTGGATGACGAGCCGCTGGTCGAGCCCGCTTACGCGACCGCCCCGACTTTTGGTGCCCGTGCAGAGACAGTCCGTACCGCTGACACCGTTCGTGCCGAACCGGTGCGTGCTCCCGAGCCGGAATATCAGCCGCAGCCCCGTCATGTGGCTCCCGAGCCTGTTTATGAAGAGCCGGCCTATGTGGCACCTGCTCCTGTGGTGGAAGAGCCGCGCATGGCGCCCCAGCCGGTCGAGAAGATCTGGCAGGATGTCTATGTCATCAACCTGATGGGCCGTCCGGGTCACGACTTGCAAGGTGCGACCCTGCTCTCATCCCTGATGGCGCTGGGCTTCAAGTTTGGCGAGATGGATATTTTCCACCGTCACGAAGATCCAAACGGTAAGGGTGAAGTGCTCTTCTCCATGATCAACATGGTCAAGCCAGGCACCTTCAATCCGTACCGGATGGAACAGTTCACCACGCCGGGTGTCTCCCTGTTCATGCAACTGCCGCTGCGCAGCAATGCCGCGTTTGCCTTCGAGGACATGCTGCAGGCTGCCGATCAGCTGGCCAGCGATCTCGATGCCATGCTGACCGATATGGATCGCAGCCCGCTGAGCGACGAGACCATTGCCCGTTACCGTCACGAGCTGGCTGCCTACGAGGCCAGTCGCGACTAATACGCCATGCGGGTCGAGTGAAGAAAAAGTGCGGTACCCTGGTACCGCATTTTTGTTTCTACCCCGGCCGTATGTTCAATCACACTTCGAGACTTTTTCATGAGCGACACCCTATCCCGCCACCGTCAATTGTGTGAACTGCTTACCGAATATGGTCACCAGTACTATGTGCTGGATAACCCCACAGTGCCGGATGCCGAATACGACCGTCTGATGCGCGAATTGATCGCTCTGGAGGCTGACCACCCCGAGCTGAAAACCCCGGCTTCGCCGAGTGTGCGGGTCGGCGGTCAGCCGCTGACCGCCTTCAAACAGGTGCGCCACGAGATCCCCATGCTGAGTCTGGATAACGTCTTTAGCAGCGAAGAGTTGCAGGCGTTCGAACAACGGATGAGCGATCGCCTCAAGCGTGACGTGCGTTTCACCTTCTGCTGCGAGCCCAAGCTCGATGGTCTGGCAGTGAGCCTGCTCTATGTAAATGGTCAGCTGGTGCAGGCGGCCACCCGGGGCGATGGCGCCACCGGTGAGGAGATCACCGAGAACGTGCGTACCATCAAGGCCATTCCGCTCGCATTGCGGGGCTCTGGCTGGCCAGAGCGGCTGGAGGTGCGTGGCGAAGTCTTTATGCCCAAGGCCGGTTTCGAGGCGATGAACGCCAAGGCGCTGGCAGCGGGCGAGAAGGTATTCGTCAACCCGCGCAACGCCGCCGCCGGCAGCCTGCGTCAACTCGATTCACGCATCACCGCCAGCCGTCCCCTGAGCTTTTACGCTTACGGTGTCGGTGTTGGCGGCGAGCTGCTCGGTGACTCTCACTTTGGTCGCCTCAATCAGCTCAAGGAGTGGGGGCTGCCGCTCAGTCCCGAGGTGAAGCTCAAAGAGGGGGCCGCCGGTTGTCAGTCGTTCCACGACGACATTCTGGCCCGCCGTGGCGAGCTCCCTTACGAGATCGATGGCGTGGTCTACAAGGTGGATGCCATCGCCCTGCAAGAGGAGCTGGGCTTTGTGGCCCGCGCCCCGCGCTGGGCGACCGCCCACAAGTTCCCGGCGCAGGAAGAGATGACAGAGCTTGAGAACGTCGAGTTTCAGGTCGGCCGCACCGGCGCCGTGACCCCGGTCGCCAAGCTTAAACCGGTGTTTGTCGGCGGCGTGACCGTCTCCAACGCCACCTTGCACAATGCTGACGAGATTGAGCGCCTCGGCGTGATGATTGGCGATACCGTGATCGTGCGCCGGGCGGGGGATGTGATCCCGCAGATCGTCGCCGTGGTGGAGGCGAAACGCCCTGTTGATGCGCGCGAAATTCTATTCCCGACCGAGTGTCCGGTCTGTGGCTCTGCGGTCGAGCGGTTGGAAGGGGAAGCGGTTGCCCGCTGCTCCGGTGGCCTGTTCTGCGAGGCTCAGTGCAAGGAGGCGATCAAGCACTTCGCCGCCCGTCGCGCCATGGATGTGGACGGCCTTGGCGACAAGATTGTCGAGCAGCTGGTAGACAAGGGACTGGTGAAGACTCCCGCCGATCTGTTTAGCCTCAACGCCATCCAGCTGGCCGGTCTTGAGCGGATGGGGCAAAAATCGGCCCTCAATCTGGTAGCCGCAATCGATGCTGCGCGCAGTACCACCTTGCCGCGCTTCCTGTTTGCTCTGGGGATCCGTGAAGTGGGGGAGGCGACTGCGCTCAACCTTGCCAACCACTTCCTCACCCTGGATGCCCTGCGCGCGGCCTCGGTGGAGCAACTGCTCGAAGTGGCCGATGTGGGTGATGTGGTGGCCAAGCATGTCTACTACTTCCTGCGTCAGCCCCACAACGTGGAGGTGCTGGAAGCCTTGCTGGCTGCCGGCATCCACTGGCCGGCCATCGAGAAGAAAGAGGCCGCGGAGCAACCCTTTGCCGGCAAGACCTTCGTGCTGACCGGCACCCTGACCACCTTGTCGCGCAACGACGCCAAGGCGGCATTGCAGGCGCTGGGGGCCAAGGTGGCGGGCTCTGTATCTGCCAAGACCGATGTGCTGGTCGCGGGGGAAGCGGCCGGTTCCAAGCTGGCCAAGGCACAGGAGCTCGGTATCACCATCTGGACCGAAGAGGAGCTGCAACAGGCGTTGCAAGGCCAGAGCTGAGTTCGTCTCTCTGATAAAAAAACAACCCGGCATTCGTGCCGGGTTGTTTTTTATTCCCCCGCTATCACCATTTTTTGCGGGGGAGCAGCAAGCACCTGAGCAATATTTCCCGAGCGCTCAGTTTGCTCAATCAGTATGGCAACACTCTACAAGGCCACCTGATGCATCAAGCCATCCTCTCTCGAGGCTTATTCCTGTGGCTTGAGGAAGTTGCGATAGAGCATGTAGAGGTGGGCCGAGCTCCAGCTGAAGTTGCTGGCTCCCTGCATGGCGCCGGTCTCCGGATTGTAGTTTTCGCGGATGGGGCCGCTGCCCGCCAAGCCCTCGGCGTTGTTGAACAGCTTGTTGACCAGAGCCTCGGCATCGCTGCGATAGCCGTAGTTCTCCAGCCCCTTCACCCCGAAGTAGAACTGATCGAGCCATACCCGGCCTCGCCAGTAGATATTGGGGTCGTAGGCCGGGTTGGTCAGCGCGGCGGTGCCCAGCGGGATCCTGGTGTTGAACTCCTGGGCGTTGAGCATCACCTCGCGCACCCGCGCCGCTTTCTCCTTGTCGGCGACCTCAGCCCAGAGCGGGCTCCACCCTTCCGGGCCACGGCCGCGGGCGGTCAGCAATTTGCCGACGCAGCCGTTGCCGTCAGCAACATCCCCCTGAGCAATCTGGCGATCGTAATAGAAGCCTGATGCCTCATCGAACATGCAGCTGTTGATGTAACCAGCCAGCTGGGTCGCGCCATCGCGGTAGCGGCTCGCGTCGTCCGGCTTGTCAAGCAGGTCGGCCATGTCTGCCAGAATGCGTTTCTCCTTGGCCAGGAAGGCGTTGAGCTCCACTGACTCCTGATCGATGGAGAAACCGATCAAATCGCCATTGTCCTGATGGTTTTCAAAGAAGGCGACGTTCCAGTCCTGACGTGCCTTGGCCAAATCTCCGCCATAGGTCTTGTCGGCATAGCGTTGCAGCTGGCCCGGTTCGATAAAGCCGAAGCGGGCGGCGTTGTCCATGCCTGACTCCCAACCGGCGCCGTGCTGGGCACCGATATCCATGTCGCTGTAACCGCCCACGTTCAACACCTGTTGATAGAGCGGCATACCGGCGCAGGCATACCAGCCATCCCCCTCACTGGTACAGCTGGAGAGATCCAGCCCGGCGGGAATACCGTTGGAGTACTGCACCTTGAAGGTGATATTGCCGTACTCGTCGTTGTGCTCCACATGCTTGGTGGCGCCATATTCGATGATGCCGTTGTGGTTGTTGTCCCGCGCACGGTACCACCAGTCGTGGTAGGCCTGCAGCTTGGGATACATCTCGGTGATAAAGGCCTTGTCCTTGGTGGCGCTGTAGATTTCCCAGATGGCCCAGGCGGAGAGGGGCGGCTTGGTGTCGCGTTCGTTCCAGTTGCCGCCATCGCCACCGCGATCCGCCAGCTTGTTGTAGAAGACGGCGTCGATCACCATGCCCGCATCTTGCGGTCGCACCGGGTCATCCGGCTGCACCTGATAGTCATACATGGCGCGCACGTTGTTCTTGGCCACCTCAGGGTTGAAGTGCGCCATGGCATAGGCGTGCTTCCAGCTGTCCCAAGCCCAGACGCCGTCGAACCAGCGGGCGGTATTGGAGGGGGTTACCCCGTCGTGGAGGATGGCGCCAGCCGGGGAGCGCCAGTTGCCATTGAGGGTCTCCATCGCCTTGACGGCGATGCGACGCTCCGACTCGGGGATACCCTGATTGGAGAGACCGTTGGCAAGGTAGCCCTCCCAGCGGCGGATGGAGTCGGCAAAATAGCTGGCCGGGTTGGCCAGCAGGGCCTGACGGCTCTGCTGATGGCGGCTGGCGTCATCTTCGGAGTGGAGATAGCTCTGCAGGGTGTAGATATCCTCGCTCCCCTTGGCGGCCAGAGTAATGCTGGCGTCACTTTGGTAGCCCAGTGTCTTCTGGTCGAGGGTGGTGCGGCTTGGCAGGGTGCGGTCGATGCGATAGCGGGCGCTGCCGCTTTGCATGATGTTCCAGGTGCTGCGCAGTTTGCCGAACTGGAATTCGATTCCTTTGTCGCTCTCGCTGATGGTGCGAGTCCAGCCTGGATATTTGCTGGCAATCGTATCCTTGGCATCCCATTGATTGAGCAACTCGCCCTGCCAGTTGAGGTTGAGGGTGAGCGGTGCATCGGTCTGATTGATGAGTCGGGTGCGGATAAGGGCGGTGCGGGCATCGCCATAACGCAGCTCCAGCTCCAGCGTAAAGGGCTCGAACTCGAAGCGTTGCACCAGCGCACCGGGAATGGCGTACACCTCCTGCTTGCGGGCGCTGGTGAGCGGGAACGGGCGGCCGCTCGCATCGCTCAGGGTGAGCTTGTCCAGCTCGCTGGCAAAGAAGAGGCTGTACTCCTCGGAGATGACCATGGGGCCGGTAAAGCCCCCCCACTCCTTGTCGCTGGCAGGCAGCAGGAAACCGTGCCATGCCCCCAGATCGAGCAGCGGGTTGTATTTGAGGTTGGAGTAGCTGTCAAAGTCGCGGAATTGGGTCGGTGTTCCCCGACGGTCGATAACGTCCTTGTACTGGATGGCCTGCTCCGGTTTGGCGACGGTGCTGCTCTCTGTCTGGTTATCGTTGCAGGCGGTCAGTCCGAACAGGGCGGTGCCGAGGGCTACCGAGAGTAAAGTTTTACGAAACATTTCTCGCTCCAATTCCGTTTATGTAGGTTAAAAGGAAGATTTTTTACGCTTATTTTTAGTGAAAAGGTGTTCGGTAGCCATTGTATGGCAAGGGGAAAGGGAGCGTTGGCGCGAGATCACACTCTGAAGAGGCGGCAATGTGAGCGGGATCACCGGGTTACATCAGGTTACATAGAATTGGCTTTAAGTAATATTTTACTTTTCATTGCTCGCCAATCTGGCAGGGCAGGTGTGCAGGTATTGGTGGGGCGTCAGGCCGAACTCCTGTTTGAAGCGGGCGGCAAAGCGGCTGGGGGAGTCATAACCGCAGGCGAGGGCGACCTCCAGAGGGGTCAGGCCCTGTTGCAACAGGTTGAGGGCGTGACTCATGCGCACCTGAGCCAGCAACTGGCGAAAGCTGCGACCTTCGGCGGCCAGCTTGCGCACCATGGAGGCGCGGCTCATGGAGAAGTGGGGGGCCACCGCCTCCAGTGTGTGGTCGATGCCGGGTTCCACCGCCAGGTAGCGTGCCAGCCGCTCTGCGAGGGTCATGGTGCTGGCGGGAAAGAGTAACCCGAGGGCGTTGGCGGCCCGCAGTTCGGCATAGAAGCCGCGCAGCAGTTCGGCCTGGGTCGCCTCGCTCAGTCCCCGTTCGGCCATGGTGCTGATGAGCTCAAAGCAGAAGGCGAGCCCGGGGGTGACCTTGACAGCGGGTTCCTCCAGATCGGCGTGGGAAGGGGCTGACTCGGCCAGCCATTCTGGTGGCGGCGGAGTGAGCAGCGTGATGGCGTGGGAGCGAAACTTGCCCTGCTCCGGCTGATTGACGAAGGTGAGCTGGTGGCCTGCCGGGATCAGCAGCCACCGCTCCCTGTCAAACGACAGACGCCGCTCGCGCCACCATAGTTGCTTGCTCCCCTGGGTGACCCAGATGAGGGTCGGGGCATAGATGAGCACTCGGTGCAGGGGCTGCTGGCGGATCCCGAGATAGTGGCTCTGTTGCAGCAGGGGAGTGCTCATCCGGTTGGCTCCTAGGGGGTGACGAAGGTGGCGGTCAGGGTGGCCTTGCCGAGCGCCATGCTGTTGAGCATGTAGCCTACCATAGCGGGCGGGGTATCGGCCTTCACCTCGAGATCATGGGGCAGGGCCCAGGCGGTGAACTGATAGCGGTGCATGCCGTGACCTGCGGGCGGGCAGGGGCCGCCGTAACCCTGGCTGCCAAAGTCGGTGCGGATCTCCAATCCCTGCTTGAGCTTGCCGGAGACATTGCTGGCGAGCTCGCTCTGGGTGGCAGGCAGGTTAACCACCAGCCAGTGCCACCAACCGCTGCCGGTAGGGGCATCGGGGTCATAGGCGGTGATGGCAACACTCTTGGTGCCTGCCGGCAGATCCTGCCAGCTAAGTTGGGGCGAGTGGTTGTCGCCGCTGCAGCCGAAGCCGTTGAAGCTGAACTGTTTGTCCATCAACTGGCCTTCGTGAATGTCCGTGCTCTTCAGGGTCATGGCAAAAGCTGGCATGGCCGTCAGGCAGAGCAGTGGCAACAGGGCACTCTGTTTGAGCAATTTCATCGGGTGACTCCTCGTGTGGTAACGGGTTCACTTTAACGAGGGCAGGGTAGAATGTTATTGCAGAACGGCTCAATGTGAGGTCGATTGGTGAGTTAATTGAGCCTTTTGGTGGTTTTATGGCAAGAAGGTAAACGGCAGCCATAAAAAAACCGGCATCAGGGATGCCGGTTTTTTGTTTGACGATGAGAGGTGCGGCTTAGCGCAGGATCATCTCGTCACGGCCCGGGCCGACGGAAACCATCGGAACCGGTACGCCGAGCAGCTCTTCGATACGCAGCACGTACTGCTGGGCCGCTTTGGGCAGCTCTTCGAAGGTGCGGCAGCCGGTGATGTCTTCGCTCCAGCTTTCCATCTGCTCGTAAACCGGCTTCAGGGCAGCGGTTTGCGGCCAAATCGGGTTCTCGGTGTGGGCACCTTCGTAAGCCACGCAGATCTTCAGATCCGGCAGACCTGTCAGGCAGTCCAGCTTGGTCAGAGCCACTTCGGTGGCGGCTTGCAGCTCGACACCGTTCTTGGTGGCGACGGCGTCGAAGTAACCGACATCACGGGGACGGCCAGTGGTAGCGCCGAACTCGTTGGTGATCTTGCGGAACTCGTCCTGGTTCTCCATGGCGGTCAGCAGGGTGCCGGTACCGACAGAGGAGCTGAATGCCTTGGCCACAGCGATGACGCGCTCCGGACGCAGACCCGGCAGACCGCCACCGATACCGGCGTAGGCGCCAGATACGTGGGAGGAGGTCACCCAGGGGTATTCGCCGTAGATCAGGTCACGGCCAGCGCCCAGCTGCGCTTCGAACAGCAGGGTCTTGCCTTCGGCCTGCAGCGCTTTGAGCGGCATGCTGACGTTGCAGACGGCGTCGATCCAGGGGGCAGAGACTTCCAGCAGCCAGTCGGCCATCTCCTGGGCAGTCTGGGTGAATTCGAAGGAGGGGTAGATAGCCTTCATCTGTGGCAGTTTCCAGTCCAGCATGAACTGGATGCGCTCTACCAGTACGTCCGGCTGTTTCAGCCAGCCGACCAGGATCGCTTTCTTCATGACGCGATCGCCGTAGGCAGGGGCGATGCCCTGACGGGTGGAGCCATAGGCGCCGTCACCCAGACGTTGCTCTTCCAGGGTATCTTCCAGTGCGTGCAGCGGCAGGCACAGGGTTGCGCGGTCAGAGATGGCCAGCTTCGGAGTCACGCCGGAGGCTTTGACTTCGTCGAGCTCGACGGTCAGTTTCTCGGGGCTGATCACCATGCCCGGGCCGAGGACAACCAGGCAATCCGGGTTGAATACGCCACTCGGAACCTGGTGCAGCTTGAAGGTGCCAAGGTCGTTGACCACGGTGTGGCCAGCGTTGTTGCCGCCCTGGAAGCGAATGCTGGCGCCAGCTTGACCTGCCAGATAATCCACGATGCGGCCTTTGCCTTCATCACCCCAGTTAGCACCTACGACTACGATAGACGACATGACTCTTTCTCCTAAGACGTTAGGCGTCCATCCTAGGAGCCTGATGCGGATTAGAAAAATTAATTATCTTTATAATTCCGATAAGAGAGCCATATAATTATGGCCAATTAAGCGGCAAACCGTCCGATTTTGCCTGGCAAGCCCCGCACATCGCGGGTTGAGGGACTCTTATGCTGGATATTCACTGGCTGCAAACCTTTGTCACCCTGGCCCGATTGCAACATTTTGGCCAGACCGCCACCGAGCTGCACATGACCCAGCCCAATGTCAGCCTGCATATCAAGCGGCTGGAGCAGGCGACCCGGGTGCGGCTGATCGAGCGCAGCCCGTTTCGCCTGACGCAGGCGGGGGAGCGGCTGCTGCAAAGCGCCGAGCGCACCATTGCCGAGTTGCAGCTCTGCCAGTCCGATCTCAATGCCCTCAACCAGCTGAGTCAGGGGACGCTGGCCATCGCCGCCAGCGACATCATCTCCCGCCTGCTGCTTATCCAGCCGTTCCAGCGCTTCAAGCGGGAGTTCCCCGGCATCGACCTTACCCTGTTCAACACCACTTCGGATCAGGCCGCCGAGCTGGTCAAGGCGGGCAAGGCGGATCTGGGCTTCGTGATGGCGCAAAAGCGCAGCGAGCCGCTCTTCTATACCGAGCTGCAACAGGTAACCTGGTGCGCGCTGGGCCACGGCCTTGCCCGCTGGCAGGCGCGGGCGGTGGCGGGAGAGAGCGATCCCCTCGATGAGCCGACCCTGATCTTGCTCGGTCACGACACCCGCACCCGGGCGCTGATCGACCCATCCCTGCCGCTGTTGGCGTTACCCCCTTGCCGCATCATGGAGGTGGGCAGCGTGGACGCCCAGCTGGATTGGGCCGAGGCGGGCTTTGGTGTCGCCATCGTGCCGGACTTTTCCCTGCATCCGCGCCTCAACCTCACCGCGCCGGTCACCAGCCTCGGCGACTTTCCCGGTACCAGTCTGGGCTACGTGGTGCGCCAGAATCAGGTGTTGTCGCGGGCCATCAAGCAGTTGCTGCACTGGGTAGAGGAGGAGATCCAGAAGCCCAACCCCTATCTGACCCGGGTGATGGAGCCGTAGCGGGGCGGCAAGGTGAGTAGGTCTATCGGGGTGACTGTGCCGCCATCAATTGCGTCACTATCGAACGTGCGTAAACAATCAGGGCAGCCGAGGCTGCCCTGATGCATTTGTGGGTGCTGACCACTCAGTGCTGCGGCGGTGTGGCTGCACTGGTGGCAGGGGAGGGAAGTATATCGGTTTTATCCTGCGGTGGGGTTTCGTCAGCAACCGCGCTGCTGGCAGGCTGGGTTGCCTGCTCTTGCGGCGCAGTGGCCGCAGAGGCGCTCTGTGGCAACTGAGTTGAAACGGCAGCCGATGGTGCTGGCGCCGTTGACGCTGCGGCAGAGGGGGCCACGCTCCCACCCTCGGTGGTTGGCGCAGTGAGCTCGGGGGTGACCTCGAGCGCCTCTTCGGGTAAGGGATTAACCTCTGTGGCTTCTGTCGCCACTGCGGCACTGCTGGTGGCGGTCGCCTCAATGGGCGCAGTCGTCCCGTTGGCGGCGCTCACCGGCCCTGTCGTGGGCACCGCCTCCGAGGCCGATGGCGCTGGTGTTAACGGCTCCGGCGTCAGCTGTTCTGCAGTTAACTGCTCGGGGGTCAGTGGCAAAGGGGCTGGCGGTTGATCCGACATCCCCGCATGGAGGGGCAGCTCGGTTTGCGCCTGCAACTGCTCGGGGGTCACCTTGCTCAGGGCGGGGTGCAGCCGGCTGAACTGCTTGAACCGGGCCAGCAGGGTATCGCGCACGGTACGGACGATGGGGTCCGGCAGGCTGGCCAGCGCCACCAGTTCGGCACTCATTCCGATATTGTTGATGGCGGTGGTCTGCCCCGGATAGAGGTTGGCGGCGATGCGGCTGCGCTGGTAGTAGGGGTGTTTCTTGAGCAGCGTGTCGATCTGCTCCCCTTCGATAGGGATGAGGCGCACTTTGCAGCGGCTGATCAGATCGCCGACTGCCAGACTGGGGTGACCGGCTACCACAAAAGCGGCATCCAGCGAGCCATCGCAGAGCCCTTCCAGCGGTTCGCTCTCCGACTTGAGCTGATAGGCAGCAAACTGCCCGGGTTGCCATCCCATAGCTGCCATCAGGGCCTGGCTGGTGATCTGCTCACCGGCGCCATTGTTGCCCGGGTAGACCCGTTTCCCTTCGATATCTGCCAGGGTGGTGATGCCGCTGTCGGGGGCGGCCAGCAGGGTCAGCGACTCCTGATAGAGGCGAAACAGGCTGCGCAGCTCATTGTCGGCTCCCTGCCCGCTGAAGGGACCGGTGCCGTGCAGGGCGTGGTGCAGTACATCGGACTGCACCAGCGCCAGCTGCACGTCCCCTTTGCCGAGCGCCTTGAGGTTGGCCATCGAGCCGCGGGTGCTCTGCACGGTGCAGCTGTCCCCATGGAGGGCATGGTCGGCATTGAGCACCCGGCAGATGGCGCCACCGGTCGGGTAGTAGACCCCGTTGAGCGGTCCCGTTCCGATAGTCAGCGCCTGGCTGCCAAAAGGGAGCAGCGCAGAGAGTGCACAGAGGGGGAGCAGAAGGTGATGCAAGATCCGTAGAGACATAATTGACCGTTGACTGAGTTGACCGCTGGCTGATGACACAGGGTAAAAGGGATGGGGCTTGCCCATCCCGTTGCTGGGCTGATCAGGGCTTGCTGTGGTTGAGGATTGCCCGCTCCATCCGCGCCAGCGCGTCGGTCAGTCGTGCCCTGGTGCAGCCGAAGTTGAGCCGCACAAACTGACCGTCGCCAAACTGGGCGCCGGGGGAGAGACCAACGCCGGCCTGCTCGAAGAAGGCGATGGGATCGGCAAGGCCAAGGGCGCTTACATCGATCCAGGCCAGATACGTTGCCTGATGGTTGGCCAGCTTGACGCCGGGCCAGCGAGCCACCGCCTGCTGGATCAGGGCCAGATTGGCCGCCAGATAGTCGAGTTGCTCGCAGAGCCACTGTTCGCCGCCCTCGTAGGCTGCTTCGGCGGCGACAAAGCCCAGCAGGTTGACGTCGGCGCTGATGCCGCGCATTGCCTGCTGCAGCCTGAAGCGCAGACGGGCGTTGGGGATAATGGCGAAGGAGCAGCAGAGACCGGCGATATTGAAGGTTTTGCTCGGAGCCATCATCACTGCACAGCGCTCGGCCGCTTCCGGACTGAGGGCGCCGTAGGGAATGTGGCGGGCGTTTTTATCCAGCAGCAGATCGCAGTGGATTTCATCGGAGCAGATCACCAGATTGTGGCGCGCGGCGATGGCATCGATGGCCAGCAGTTCGTCACGGGTGAAGATGGTGCCGCCCGGGTTGTGGGGGTTGCAGAGCAGCAGCAGATCTGCGGCGGGGGCCTGACGCTCCAGCTCTTCAAGATCCAGCACCCAGCGACCCGCTTCCTCAATCATCGGCACGGTGAGCAGGGGACGATCATTGAAGCCCGGCGCCTGCAGGAAGGGGTAATAGACCGGCTTGGGGGTGATGATGCCGCGACCATGCTGGCTCCAGGCCTTGCAGGCGAGGTTGAGCCCCGGCACCACGCCTGGCAGGAATACCAGCCATTCGGGCTCGATAGTCCAGCCATAGCGGGTCGCCATCCGTTCGATAATGAGTTCGATCAGTCGCGGCGAGGGGCGTGAATAGCCGAAAATGCCGTGGGCGACCCGTTTGGTCAACGCCTCGATCACGGATGGGGGGGAGACAAAGTCGGTATCGGCAACCCACATGGGCAGCACATCCTGACCCTTGTACTTGTCCCATTTCAGGCTCATGGTGCCACTGCGGTCTACTTCCTGATCAAAATCAAACATGCGAACTCCTTGTGCTGGCAGGATGGGCTTTCACTCTACGGGGTCGCGGCCTCCCTCGCAAGGCGCACTCCTGCTTATGCCATCCTTGAGCCCGCTCTTGATAGTGACATAAGATAGGCGCCGAATTTTCATACGGCTGCCGCCCGTTAGCCCGTATCGTCCTTCCAATCAGTGGTAACCCTATGAGCTTGTCGATAGCGGCGGTCAAACGCCCGGATCCCGTCTCTCTTTCATTTCTTGCCGTGACTTTTATGACCGGCGTCGCGGTGGCATTGCAGGTGCCTACCTTAAGTCTGTTTCTGGCCGAAGAGGTGCAGGTGCGCCCCTTTCTGGTCGGGCTCTTCTATACCATCAACGCCGTGGTGGGCATTCTGGTCAGTCAGTGGCTGGGCCACCGCTCCGACAACAAGGGGGATCGCAAGCGACTGATCCTGCGCTGCTGCTTTGCCGGGGTGGCGCTCTCCTTGTTGTTTGCCTGGAACCGCAACTACTGGCTGTTGGCGAGTCTGGGGGTGATGCTGGCGGCGCTGGCGGCCACGGCCAGCCCCCAGCTGTTTGCGCTGGCGCGGGAGTACTCCGACAGCCGCAACCGGCGGGCGGACATGTTCAGCTCGGTGATGCGGGCCCAGTTTTCGCTGGCCTGGGTCATAGGCCCACCCATCGCCTTCGCGCTGGCCATCGGCTACGGTTTTGAGCTGATGTACCTGGCCTCGGCACTCGCCTACCTGCTCTGTGCCCTGGTGGTGTGGCGCTGGTTGCCCTCGCTGCCACTACCCAAGCTGGCTGAAGAGAGCGAGCGGGTCAGCAGCTGGCGGGATCCGGCGGTGCGGGCGCTCTTTATCGCCTCCACCCTGATGTGGACCTGCAACAGCATGTACCTCATTAATATGCCGCTCTACATCACCCGGGAACTGGGGATGGATGAGAAGCTTGCCGGTATCCTGATGGGCACGGCAGCGGCGCTGGAGATCCCCTTCATGCTGCTGGCGGGTTACTACACGGCGCGCTTTGGCAAGCGCCCCATGATGTTGCTGGCGGTGCTGGCTGGCGCGGCTTTTTACACCGGACTGGTGACCCTCACCGACCAATACGCCCTGATCGCCTTGCAGCTGTTCAACGCCATCTTCATCGGTATCGTGGCGGGGATCGGCATGTCTTACTTTCAGGATCTGATGCCGGGGCGAGCCGGGGTGGCGACCACCCTGTTTGCCAACAGCATCCGCACCGGCTCCATCATGGCGGGGGCCATCGCCGGTGTGGTGGCGGAGGTGTGGAGTTTCCACGGGGTCTTTATGGTGGCGTTGGGATTGGCACTGGTAGCACTGGCCGCCAGCTGGCGGGTGCCCAACGTCTGACGGGGGATCTGGCTGTTATTTATCGTGCTGGGACTGGGCGTGCGGGAGCGGCGCTGATTCGCCCTGATACTCGTTACGCAGGCAGCGCAGCAGCAGCTCGGTCGCAGGGCCGAGAGATTCGGGGGAGAGGGTCAGCAGGTAGGTGTAGAGGTGGCGCTCGTTGCCGCTCTCCAGATCCAGCTGTATGAGCGAACCTTCCGCCAGCTCCCGCTCCACCAGATGGCGCGGCAGCCAGGCATAGCCGAGGCCGAGGCGCAGCATGGCGAGCACTTCGTGGTAGTGGGTCGCCTTCCAGCCGGTATCATCCGCATCGTTCCAGTCCACCGAGCGGTGAATGGGGGGGTGAAGGCTGATCTGGTTGTGGCTGGTCAATACATCGTTGCGGATCGCCCCCTCCTCCTGTGCCAGCGGATGACTGGCGGCGCAGAGGGGCAGCAGGCACACCTCGTCCAGCAACAGGCCGGTGCGATCGCCGGGCAGGTGCTCGGAGAGCATCAGATCCCCCGGTTGCAGGGCGTTGAAGTGGCAGTGAATGCGTTCGTGCAGGTTGACCCGGCAACCCCGACTGCGAGGATAGAAGCTGGCCAGCGCCCGATAGAGGCGATCCCTTGGCTGCAGCGCCGAGACATAGAGGTTGATCTGCGGCTCCCACTGCCGCTCCAGGTTGTTGGCCAGATTCTCCAGCTCTTCCACCTGCTGGCTCAACTGACGGGCCCGCTTGAGGAAGATCTCGCCCGCCGGTGTCAGCACTGCCTTGCGGCCGCGCACCTCCAGCAAGGGCACCCCCAGACTCTGCTGCAACTTCGCAACCGCATGATTGAGGGAGGACTGGCTCTTGTTCAGCGCCTCGGCCGCCTGGGCGTAGCCGCCGCAGTCGACCACCGCCTGAAAGATCCGCCATTGCTCAAACGTGCTCTTGGGACGAAACATAGTTCAACCTGATTGGAGATAGGATGGTCAGTGGTTCGAACAGGGAGCCTGTGCCCCCTATTCAATTTAACCCTTGCCGCACAACACTCTGGGTATTTTATTGATTTATTTGGGCTGATACGCCTGTTTATTTTGGCTGAGCCACAAAGGTCTGGCCGGTTTTGCCGCGGCTGTCCGACCCCATCAGGTAGAGGTAGAGCGGCATCAGGTCGGCCGGGGTCTTGAGGTTCATGGGATCTTCCGCCGGGAAGGCGCTGGCGCGCATCTTGGTGCGGGTACCGCCCGGATTGAGGGTGTTGACCCGCACGCCTGTGTTCTCCAGCTCGTCGGCCAGCACTTCCATCATCCCCTCGATGGCAAATTTGGAGATGGCATAGGTGCCCCAGTAGGCGCGCCCTTTGCGTCCCACGCTGGAGGAGGTGTAGACGATGGAGGCATCGCCCTGCGCCTTGGCGGTCTGGCGCAGCAGCGGCAGCAGTGCCTGGGTCAGCAGGAATTCCGATTTGACGTTGACCTGCATCACCTCGTCCCACTCCTTCTCCTGAATATGTTCAAACGGAGAGAGGGTACCGAGCAGACCGGCGTTGAACAGCACGCCGTCGAGGCGGCCAAACTGCTGGGCGAAGGTTTCGGCCATGCCGCGGTAGTGGGCGGCGGTGGCCCCTTTCAGATCCACCGGCACGATGGCGGGCAGCGGATAACCGGCCGCTTCAATCTGGTCATACACGGCTTCGAGTTTGGCGCTGGTGCGGCCGAGCAGGATCACGGTGGCACCGTGGGCGGCGTAGGTGAGGGCGGCTTCGCGGCCGATCCCGTCGCCGGCACCGGTGACCAGAATGACTTTATCCTTGAGCAGATCGCGGGGTGCCTGATAATCGAGCATGACAACTCCTGTTAACAAATTCCGGCCATAAGTGCATGGCAATCGGCGCCAAGTGTACTGATCCGCGCGCCTGTTTGACCAGCCAGCGGCAAGAAAAATGTGAAGAAAATAGAGAGGTTGTGATGCTCTGGTTGGTTTTTCCGGGCACTGGCTGCGATTTTTTGCGCGCATTCACCAAACTCCCTAGAATGTGACGAAAACCGATCCATTCTGGAGTCCATCGTGACATTTCTGACCGAATATGGCCTGTTTCTGGCCAAGACAGTGACCTTTCTGCTGGCCATCGGCGCCATCATCCTGATGATTGTGAGCACTCGTCAGCCGAAAGCGCGCAAGGGTGAGCTGGTGGTGACCGATCTTTCGAGCGAGCTGGAGCAGGGGCAATTTGCCCTCAAGAGCGCGCTTGCCAGCAAGGCCGAGCGCAAGGTGCTGGAAAAGCAGCAGAAAGAGGAGCAGAAGAAGCGCGCCAAGGCGGGGGATGAGCGCAGTCGCCTGTTTGTGCTCGATTTCAACGGCAGCATGGATGCCAAAGAGGTGGCCTCCCTGCGCGAAGAGGTGAGCGCGGTGATTGGCGTCGCCCAGCCCGGCGACGAAGTGCTGCTGCGACTCGAATCCGGTGGCGGCGTGGTGCATGGCTATGGCTTGGCCGCTTCCCAGTTGCAGCGGTTGCGCGATCGTGACATCAAGCTCACCGTGGCTATCGACAAGGTGGCGGCGAGTGGCGGCTACATGATGGCCTGCGTGGCGGACAAGATCCTGGCTGCCCCCTTTGCCATCGTCGGCTCCATCGGGGTGATCGCCCAGATGCCGAACTTCAACAAGTTGTTGAAAAAGCACGATATCGAATTCGAGATGCACACCGCCGGTCAGTACAAGCGCACCATCACCATGTTTGGCGAAAACGACGATCTGGGGCGCGAGAAGTTTCGCGAGGAGCTGGCGGCGATCCACGAGCGCTTCAAGGCCTTTGTGGCCGAACACCGCCCGCAACTCGATATCGATCAGGTCACGACCGGTGAACACTGGCTGGCGAGTCAGGCCAAGGGGCTGGGATTGGTGGATACCCTCTGCACCAGTGATGACTATCTGCTGGCGCAGGCCAGCCACCACAAGGTGATCGGCGTCAGCTATCGCAAGCCTAAAAGTCTGACCCAGAAGCTGGGACAGCAGGGCGCTCAAGCGCTGGAAGCCGGACTGGGGCGGCTGTGGCAGCAGAGCCCCTGGCGCTAAGCCTGGCCCTCTGGCGCTAGCCAGAGGGAAATCCCGCGATAAAAAGGCCAGCCGATGCCCATCGGCTGGCCTTTTTGCATCCGGTTGTACCTTGCTGGTGAGCAAAGGTTGTTTCTATTGAGGCCCTCTGTTACAACTGAACGCTTTCCCCGTTTATGACAGGATCTTGTGGTAAGAGCTGCGGGGCATGGAGCATAGCGATGTCATGGAGCACCTTCAGGCAATTTACCCCGCTGGTCTGGATCGTCATTCTGGGTACCTTTATGGTGCGTACCAGCTACTACATGGTGTGGCCCTTCCTCTCCATTCTGCTCTATCGGGAGTATGACCTATCGGCCACCTTCATCGGCCTGTTGCTGGGTGGCTCGATGGCCCTCTCTACCCTGGTCAGTTTTTACGGCGGCTGGCTCTCTGATCGCTTCGGACGGCGCAGCATACTGCTGGCCGGTTGTCTGGTGGCGATGATCTGTTTCGGCCTGCTCGGCTTTTCCCATGAGGTGTTCTGGCTCGGGATCGGGGTGATGGGCAGCGGTCTCTCGTCAGGGCTCATCGATGCCCCCGGCAAGGCGCTGATGGCCGACAGTCTGGCCTCGGCCAAGGCGCGGGAGTTGGCACTGCACCTGCGCTATTTTCTGCTCAACCTGGGGGCGGCGTTGGGGCCGCTACTGGGGGTGACCCTCGGGATCAACGCCCAGCAGGAGACCTTCCTGTTTCTGGTGGTGAGCTATCTGCTGCTGGCGCTGGCCTTTGGCTGGGGATTTCGCCGGGCTGGCAGCACAGGCAAGCCGGGTGCTGCTGGCCCCGGACTGCGGGATGCCATCAAGGTGTTGCTGGCGGATCGCGCCTTCCTGCTGCTGGTGATGGCCAATCTCCTGATGGTGCTGGTCTACTCCCAGTTTCACTCGCCGTTGGTGCAGTACCTGACCCGGGCCGGTATGCCGCAGGTGGCCGAGCTGGTTGCTCTGCTGGTGGCGACCAATGCCCTGACCGTGGTGCTGCTGCAGTTTCCGCTGCTGCGCTTGTTGTCACGCTGGCCGGTGCGGGTACGGCTTCATATCGGCATGGCGCTCTTTCTGGCGGCCCAGCTGCTCTTCGCGCTGGGGGACCCGACGGTGCGCAGCCACTGGTTTAGCGCTGTTCTGCTGCTCAGCATCGGCGAGACCATCCTGTTCCCCCTGCTCAACGTGCTGATCGATCAGATGGCCCCCGCTCATCTCAAGGGGAGCTACTTTGGTGCCAGCGCACTGGCCGGGTTGGGAGGGGCCGCCGGCGCGCTGCTGGGAGGCTGGATCCTCGAACAGTGGAGCGGTCAGCTGCTCTATGTGCTGATGGCGCTGCTCTGTGTGGTCACTCTTTCGTTGTATGAGTCGGGTGCTCGTTATAGCGCTCGACACAAGGAGGGGGTTGGCAAGGCGGTATGACGCCCGAGCTACCTGTGATGTTCCTACTTGAGTGCTAAATATCAGCCTGAAGTCCCTCTAACGGGATGAAAGGCAGTCAACAAGGCCACGCTGGCTGACCTTGTGTATTGAGATGTTTCGGAGGAAAACGCCGTTCAGCTGGTCCGGCGCGGATAGTGGTTGCCTCGATGGAGTCCTCTGTTGCAACTCCCCTTTTTGCCACTGATTATTTGACCCACGCGCCACGGAGTCTTGCTATGCCATGGAATATCCTCAGGCAATTTCCCCTGCTGGTCTGGATCGTCATTCTGGGCACCTTTATGGTGCGTACCAGTTTTTTCATGGTCTGGCCTTTCCTCTCCATCCTGCTGTATCGGGAGTATGACCTCTCCGCTTCCTGCATCGGGATGTTGCTAGGTGGCGCGGCAGTACTCTCCAGTCTGATCGGCTTCTACGTGGGGGGCTTTCCGACAAGATTGGCCGCCGCGCCATCTTGCTGCTGGGCTGTGCCGTGTCGTGTGGAGCCTACCTGCTGCTTGGTTTTGGCCACTCTCTTTGGCTGATCGCACTGGGGATGTTTGGCTCAGGGCTTTCCTATGCCTTTATCGATACCCCGGGCAAGGCGCTGATGGGCGATCAGCTGCCCCAGAAGGCGCAGCGAGAGCTGGCTCAACACCTGCGCTACTTCCTGCTCAATGTGGGGGCAGGGGTGGGGCCCTTGATTGGCGTGATGGTTGGGCTGGGGGCGCGGCAGGAGACCTTCTTGGTGACCGCGGTGAGCTACGGCTTGCTGGGGCTTGTATTTTTGTTCGGGTTTCGTCGTGCTTGCGCCAGTCACCCTGCTGCCGGGCTCACGCTGGGGGCCATGCTCAGGGTGTTGGTACAGGATCGGGCCTTTATGCTGTTTATCCTCGCTAACTTGCTGATGATGCTGGTCTATGCCCAGGTGGAGTCGCCGCTTATTCAATATTTGACCCGGGCCGGTGCACCTGAGGTCGAGACCCTGGTGGCGTTGCTGGTGGCGACCAATGCGGTCACCATCATCACCCTGCAGTTCCCGCTGTTACATGTGACCCGGCGCTGGCGGGTGAGTCTGCGGTTACGGTTCTCCATTCTGTTGATGGCGGCGGCCCAGGTGCTGTTCGCCCTGTCGAACCCTGCATTGCATTGGCCCTGGTTGATGGCTGTGTTTTTGCTAAGTGTCGGGGAAGCGGTGCTCTTTCCGCTCTTTAACGTGCTGATCGACGAGATGGCGCCCCCTCACCTCAAGGGGAGTTACTTCGGTGCCAGTGCTCTTGCCGGACTTGGCTGGGCGCTTGCCCCCTTGGTGGGGGGCTGGCTGTTGCAAGTATGGGGAGGGCCAGCGCTGTTTGCTGTGATGGCGGGGATCTGTGTGCTGGTGTTCGCCCTGTACGGAGCGGGTAACCGGGAGGCCAGGAGTCTGACCTGCCCGGTGAAGTAACTCAGAAGGTCAGTACTTTGTTGGCAGCCAGGGTCCACTGAGCCAGCATCGCCAGGGTACCGACCTCAATTCCTTCGATCAGTGGCAGGGCGGTGATGCCCCGGGCATCGGTGCAGGTTTTGCACAGGCGAATGGTGACGCCCTGAGCCAGCAGGATCTCCAGCATTTGGCGCAGGTTGTACCCTTCGGCCGGTGCCTGACCGGCCAGTGCCGCACTCACCGCATCTGACATCAGGAACAGCTTAAGGCTGGCGCCACCCTGTTCGCTCAGGGCGATAGCGAGACGCAGGGCATTGAACAGGGATTCGCTGCCATAGGGGGCGCCATTGGCGATCACCACAATCTGTTGATTCATAAGAGACTCCTGATTCTAAAAAGCGTCATTGTAGAACCAACCGGATGACGATAGCGTGATGTCGCACAACTTCTGTCGCACCTTTTCCCTGCTTGCTTGACCCGTTAGCGAAACACGGTTCTTATGGTCAGTTCGCAAACATGACCGGGTGAATCGAGATGTGGAAAAGTGTAGGAATAGGGTTGCTGCTGTTGGCGGGTCATGCCTATGGCAGTGAAGCTGTCGGCTGCAAGGCTCGTCTGCAGGCCGTCAACGACCAACTGGTGTTTGCCAAAGCTCACAACAATGCCGGACAGATTGCCGGCCTGGAACAGGCTGCGCGCAATATCAAGGCCAACTGCACCGATGAGGGGCTGCTCAAGGAGCAGAAAGAGCGGGTTCACAAGCTGCGTGGCGAGGTGGACGAACGCCTGCTCGAGCTGCAGGAGGCGAGAGTGAGTGGCAAGCCGGAGAAAATTGCCAAGCAACAGGCCAAGCTGGAGGAGTCCCAGACCAGGATGCTGGAGGCCCAGCGGGAGCTGGACAAGCTGAGTCGATTGATCGGCAAGTGATGGCCAGTTGCTGAACACAGGATCAAAAAAGGCCGATTGCTCGGCCTTTTTTTCGTTTTACGGTCTGTGCATCAGCTACTGCCTGTGCATCCGCACGAACTTTTCCATTAGCTGCTCTTCGGTCTCCACATGAGCGGGATCCCAGATGATGCAGTCGATAGGGCAAACACTGATGCAGGTCGGCTTCTCGTAGTGACCGACGCACTCGGTGCAGCGACTGGGGTCGATCTCGTAGATCTCCTCGCCGAGGCTGATGGCCTGGTTCGGACACTCGGGATCGCACATGTCACAGTTGATGCACTTGTCGGTGATGAGCAGGGACATCTCAGGCGGCCGAGTGGGGCTGACGGGTGTCCTCGCGCTCGCCGAGGTTGCGCAGCAGGATGCCGTAGTTCACGTCCACTTCCTTCGGTACCGGCACGTAGACCACGTGGCCGTTGCCCGGCGCTGTGTCGATGAGTTCGCCCTTGCGGTTCTGCATCTGCTCCAGATTGAAGCTGAGGTTGCCCTGCGGGGTCATCAGCTCCAGGCTGTTGCCCACCAGGAACTTGTTCTTCACCTCGACTTCCACCATGTCGCCGTTGCGACCGGTGATCTCGCCGACGAACTGCTGGGTGTCGGAGACCGAGTAGCCGTAGTCGTAGTTCTGGTATTCGCTGTGGTTGTGACGGCGCAGGAAGCCCTCGGTGTAACCGCGGTGGGCCAGATTTTCGAGGGTGCCCATCAGGCTGCGGTCAAACGGCCGGCCGGCAACCGCATCGTCGATCGCTTTGCGATAGACCTGGGCGGTGCGTGCGCAGTAGTAGAAGGACTTGGTACGGCCTTCGATCTTGAGCGAATGGACGCCCATCCTGGTCAGCCGCTCCACGTGCTCGACGGCGCGCAGATCCTTGGAGTTCATGATGTAGGTGCCGTGCTCGTCCTCGAACGCGCTCATGTACTCGCCCGGACGGTTGGACTCTTCCAGCAGCACCAGCGCATCGGTCGGTTTGCCGGCACCCAGGGTCGGGTCGACCTTCTGCACGGCGATGGGCTCCTGGCGGTGGACGATCTGGCCCACCTCGTCCTCTTTACCCTCGTGCACCTTGTACTCCCAGCGGCAGGAGTTGGTGCAGGTGCCCTGGTTGGGGTCGCGCTTGTTGATGTAGCCGGAGAGCAGGCAGCGGCCGGAGTAAGCCATGCACAGCGCCCCATGGACGAACACTTCCAGCTCCATCTCAGGGACCTGCATGCGGATCTCTTCGATCTCGTCCAGCGACAGCTCGCGAGAGAGGATGGCACGGGTCAGGCCCATCTGATGCCAGAACTTCACCGTGGCCCAGTTGACCGCGTTGGCCTGCACCGAGAGGTGAATGGGCATGTCCGGGAAGGCTTCGCGCATCATCATGATGAGACCGGGGTCGGACATGATCAGCGCATCCGGGTTCATCTCCACCACGGGGCGCATGTCGCGGATGAAGGTCTTGAGCTTGGAGTTGTGGGGCTGGATGTTGGCCACCACGTAGAACTGCTTGCCGAGGGCATGGGCTTCGTTGATGCCGAGCTGCAGGTTCTCGTGATCGAATTCGTTGTTGCGCACCCGCAGGCTGTAGCGGGGCTGGCCGGCATAGACGGCATCGGCGCCATAGGCGTAGGCGTAACGCATGTTCTTGAGGGAACCTGCGGGGGAGAGCAATTCTGGTTTAAACATGGCTGACTCTTTATGTCTGATTGCAAATCAGGACGACGCCACCTGATGGCATCGTATGGCTTGAGCTGCGGGGGGAGTAGATACTCGGACCGCTACCCGATAACGGCATATCCGGGCTGTACGTTTATAAACAATATGCGCCGGATAAACGGGGTGCGAGATTGTACTCGTCCTCACCGTATCATGCAATTTGGCAGGGGCTGGAGTCGACGTGATCAATGGGGCCTTTCAGGCCCAGCGTGAGAGGGGGGAGGGCATGGCATGGGCATAGCCCTGCTGATAGTCACAGCCGAGCTGGTTGGCGATCTCGATGTGTTGCTGGGTTTCAACCCCTTCGCACACCACCTTCATACCGAGCCGCTGCAAGTACTCTACCAGGCCGGTTAGCATCCGTAGGGCATGGCTACTCTTGGTGGCTTGCAGCAACAGGGAGCGGTCCAGCTTGATGATCTCGTAAGGCATCGCCAGCATGCGCTGGAAGTTGCACTCCAGGGTGCCAAAGTCATCGCACGCGATATGGGCACCGTGGCTACGCAGCACCTCGATCAGGGCCAACGCCTTGCGCTGTAGCGGGGCGTACTCCACTACTTCGAACCATATGTCGATCCCCACCTTGCGCGCCTGCATCAGCACCAGTAATAACAGGTTCTGATAGGTGGGGCTGTTCAGTGCCGGGTTGAGATTGATGGAGAGGAAACAGGGACCGTTTTTCGCCAGAGTCGGTAGATCACGCATGATGGCTCTGAGCATGACGATGTCCAGATGTAGAGACTGCTCCTCACTGAGGGACGCAAAGTCGATGCCATGATAGTTCTGCCGGGCAGGCTCCCAGCGTCTGGCCAGTACCTCGTAACCCTTGACCTGATGATCCTGGCCAATGATTGGCTGATAAAAGGGCATGGCAATGTCCGCTGTTGTCAGGGATGCCACGCCACTGACCGGAAACTCTTCTTTGAACGCAAACATGGCACTCACCTGTTGACGGATATAGCTGCGAATAATACGAGAGGCAACGGAAGTCTGGCTGTAGGAATTGTCCGATTATTGAGAAGGAGTATGGAGAGGGAAAGAGTTTGGCAATATCAGATTATTCCGATTAAGTTTTGTGAGAGTATTATCTAGACTGGCCTTAATGATGAACACCCAAACAAAATATACTTATTAGGCTGTTTGCAAGTAAATATCTATTAGAGCTCTGTGTGACAGAGTCTCTTTCTATTTTTGTAGTGTGATAATACCCATGAATAAAATTTATTTTTTGTTGCTGTTTATATTGAGCAGTAACGCATTGGCATCGCCGGATATCAGCGTTGGTACTTTATATGACTATATGCCGGCAGAAAAAAACACTCAGCTAAAAAGAGTTCGAAACATCGGTGATGAAACCGCTTTTGTCAAAATTACTCTGGCCGAAATTGTATATGGTGCAGATGGTATGCCAAAAGAGCGGGAGTTACCGGAGGAGGGGGTTCGTCAGTTGGTGATCAGTCCCTCCAGGCTGATTATCCCTGCTGGCGGCTCACAGGCTACCCGCTTTATCTATATGGGAGCGCGGGAGAGGGAGCGCTATTTTAGGGTGCGCTTTGTGCCGGTCAAACCACAGGGCGATGAAATAACCGAGTTGCCTCTGAAACAACAAATTAGCGCTGGTGTCAGCATCATGACCGGTTTTGGTACCATTTTATTTGTCGCCCCAAAAGCACCCCGTTATGACACCTATATCGGGCGCGAAAACGGTGCCCTCTATGCAGAGAACCGGGGCAACGCCACCGTGATTCTCGATTATCTGGAGTTGTGTGACAAAAAGGAGACGTCATGCAGTCAGCCGGAGCAGATGCATCTACTGCCCGGCGTTAAAAAGCGGGTCAGTCAAGAGGCAACCCGGACGGTTCGTTTTGAACTGATCGAAGGGAAAAAATCGGCATTCAAGGAGTTCAAGCTCTGATCCCGGTTTATTACAACAAAGACAATCACACAATAAGGAGTGGCTATGAAGATGTTAGCGCTTTTCCCCGCCCTGCTGCTGGCCAGCGGTTCCCTGATGGCAGCCGAGCAAGTCGAGCATACAGTGACAGTGACGGCGCAGATCCCGACTGCAAGCTTTTATGTCCAGCCGGTAGGGGAGTGGATAAACACCCCGCAAAAGCTGACCTTTAACGCTTTCAGTCAGCAGCTGGAACCGTTGACCAAGCAGCTGGAGATGAAGAGTACCCTTGGCGCCATCAAAGGCTATCTGCTCTATCCGGCCAGCATTATCAGTGGCAAGGATAGTATCGCACTGGCCGTCAAGGTGGCTGGGGTTGAGTTGAATACTTCATCTAAAGAATTGTTGAACCAGGCGGATGCCAATATCGGTAAAAAGGTCGGGCTTGAGATTATTCCCGCTGTGCCGCCAGCCAATGGTTACAAGCCTGGCAACTATCAGGGGATTGTTAGCATGATGTTTGAATCCGAAGCGCCGAAAGCATAGCCGTTGACATCAACAAACGGGGGCCTTCAGGCCCCCATTTTATTGGGACAGTCAGCATTCAGGTTTTACTCCATGGTTCGCTCTCTTCTTCTCTTGCTCGGGATACTGCTTTTTAGCCCTCTGGCGGTGGCAGCAGACCCTGTCATGCTGCTGCAACAGGCGCGGCAGCTGCCCGAGGGGTTTGAAGAGCACTTTTTTGGGGTGCCCTTGATGGTGCGGGTGACCGTCGATGGACGCTTGCTGGGGGATGGGGAAGTGCTGCTCGGGCGGGATAACTCGGTACAGCTGCTCTCGCTGCTGGAGGTGCAGGAGAGCGACTTTGATGAGGGGGCGCGTGAACGCTGGCTGAGTAGGCTGGGCACAACACTGCCCCTTGGGGAGTGCGACCAGCGCTGCCCGGAGGGGATCCTGGGGCTGCAATACAGCCTGGAGGAGTCTCAACTCTCGGTGCTGACAGATGAGGTGGAGCAGGACACTCGTGACCAGCGTTTTTTTACGCTGCCCAGGGAGAGCAAAGGGTTGCTGATCCAGAACCAGCTGAACCTGGTGCAGGGCACTCAGCGCAACGGTCACTACAACCTGCAACTGGAGGGCAGCTGGGGGCAGTGGACCCCCTTTATGGAGGGGGATGCCACCTGGCAGGAGGGGCAATCGAGTGAAGTGGGCCTGGCTCAGCTTTATGGCGAGCGACTCCATGAGGCCAATTTTTATCGCCTTGGTTTCTTCTTTCCCTCGGCGCAGGGGTTGGTGCGTCAGCCGAACTACTACAGTGGTGCAACCCCCACAGTGCTCGGGATGATGTGGGGCAGTTCGGATCTGCTGCGCCGGGAGCGCGGGGTGCCCAGTCTGGCGCCGATCCAGGTTGCACCGGCCCGGTCGGGCATGGTGGAGATCTATCGTGATGGCAACCTGATCCAGTCCCAGCCGGTCGTATCCGGTTTGCAGGCACTTGATACCCGCTCGCTTCCCGGCGGTATCTACGAGGTAGAGCTGCGGCTGCTGGAGGATGGTCAGGAGACCCGCCGTTGGCGCGAGATGGTCTACAAACCTTCCAACTGGCAGACGCCGGAGGAACCGTGGCGATTTAACCTGTTCGCTGGGCGTCAGACCCGCTGGTTGGAACGGCAGGGGGAGAGTGATCTGGAAGGGGCCAGTGGTGGCATTGCCGTTAACCATCTGCTGCTTCCTTCGTTGGTAGTGGGCGCAGGTAGCCAGTATGTGGACAGACGGGCCCAGCACGCCCTCTCGCTCGATTGGGAGGCGACCAGTCAGCTCCACGGCTTTGCCTCCCTCAACCAGAGTGTTGGCATGGGGTGGGGTTACGATCTGCAGGGGATCTACTGGCATGACAACAGTAGTCTGGTGGCCAGCCATTCGCGCAATCTGCGCAAGCAGGGAGAAGCAAGTGCGGTGTCCAGCCTGTCACTGCAGCAGTCGCTGGAAAAGTGGGGCTCCCTCAGTCTCTATGTTTCTCACCAGTCTGGCCGTGGCAATGGCGCCGATCTCGGGTGGCACTATAGCGATCGGTTGTGGGGTCGCTGGATGACTTGGGGGGTGACCCTGTTCGATCGTCCCGGCAGCGAGAGCACGGCTCAGCTGCGGGATCGCGGCAGCACCCTCAGTCTCACTATCAACTTGGGGGGGGATGATCGCCAGTTATCGCTGGGGCTGGGCAGCAACACTTCCCGCTCTGGTGGGGCTCAGCGCAGTGCCTATCTCAACTACCAGCAGGAGGTGGATTGGGGTCCGCTGCGTCAGGTCAGCGTGGGCAGCAATTTTGACAGCTATGGCAGCGGTTTGTCCGGCTATGGTCGCTTCGCGGCCCCCTGGCTGGGGGGGGATCTGTTTGCCCAGCGCTCCTCCTATAACGGTGAGGTGACCGGTGGCATCAACCTGGAGAGTGTGGTGGCTCTGGGGCGGGAGGGGGAGCTGGCGCTCGGTTCCCGCGAGATGGGGGGCATAGGCAATGAGGCGGCGATGATCCTGGATATCGACGCTGACGACGAGGGGGCTCGGATCCGGGTCAGCGACGATCTGGGCGGTGTGCAGACCCTGGGGCCCGGACGCCATCTGGTCTCGGTACCCGCCCTGCAAAGCGGCGCCTTGCAACTGGAGATGGACGACCACGACGGGGAGCCGCTCACCATCAGGCCAACCGTGCTCCCCTACCACCTTAATCGCGGTGGAGTGGGTTATGGCCAGGTGAATGCCTTACGCACAGTCACAGTGATTGGCCGTCTGCTGGATAAGCAGGGGGCTCCACTGAAGGGGGCCATGGTGGTCAACCACGCGGGGCGAACGGTCAGCGAGGCCGACGGCTTCTTTGCGTTGGAGATGAGCGAACGCAATCCCAACTTTCAAGTGCAGTATCAGGGGGGACAGCAGTGCGAGCTGTCGCTCGATACATCCAGAGCGGACCGACAGCCCGGGGTATTACTACTAGGCGATCTGGTCTGTACTCCCCAAACATGGGTTAATCGATAATTTCTGAAGCGGGAAGTAAAGTAAGCATGAGAGTAGGCGTGATGCACCATTATTGGTTGCTGTTGGTATTGTTGTGTGGCACTCCTGTATATGGGGCGACACTTGATATCACAGCAGAATACAATCCTGCCACATATGAAGCGGGTGGGGCAAAATTTATCAATACGACTCCCTGCCTCCAGTTTCCTGCTGCAACAGGTTTCTGGTGCAGTACCACCGCAACGGTTGATACCCCCCAGGCGGTATATTTTAAGGCTGACACTCGTCGAAAAATAAAATGGGGTGGTGATATCAGGGATGGGGTCCATTATATAGGGTTTCCTGGAGCTCGGGATGTCATCTTGCAAAAAGATGGTGGCGGGCCATCGTATAATATGAAGTTTATAGTGACTGCAGTTGGCACTGGAACAACCTTGCAGCTCGCCAATAATAGTCGTATACCAGACGATGGTGACTGCTCTGATAGTGCTGTATGGAGTAATGGCTATTCAGTTTTTATATTTCGTGACATAAAATCGCATAAGCAGTTGATTGGTGGGCGATGTTATGGAAACAATAGAATGTACGAGAATGTAGATATGGTAGTTTACACCGTATATCTTGGCTATAGACTGGAGGCGCCAAATCCCCTCAAAATGGAAAATGGTACTTATAGTGGTAAATTGGTATTTTCAATGGGGAGCGGGAAGGATTTTGACCTTGGCAATGGCTCCTATGGCGATACAAAATTAACGGTGTCATTCAAAGTAAAAGTACGTCATCAAATAAAAGTAGAGTTTCTCCCCGGTAGCAACAAGGCGCAATTACAACCACCAAAAGGGTGGTTGGATTGGATGTATAATGGCAAAAACGCGCCGACTCTCTTGCAGCACAGACTCCCGTTTCGGCTTTGGCACAGTGCCCCATTTACCCTGGCATTACGCTGCCAGTACCCATGGAAAGCGGAGTGCGCGCTAAAAGATGGCAAGGGGCGCACAGTGCCATTGAAAACATATTATCTACATCCCAATAACACTATGGAACTTTTGACTACAGACAAGAAAAAATTCGCATTATCTGCGAATGCAGCTCCCGTAGTTAATGACGCGAGAGCCATTCAATTTCAGATTGATGGGGGGGTTGTGACCGAGATGATGAAATATCCAGGCTCTCGTTTTACAGGAGATGTGACCCTGATATTTGATGCCGCCATCGACTAGCAAAGACCGCTGCTCTTGGCATATTCAAAGAGAGCGCTATCGCTGCTAATACCCAGTCGCAGCATGGCACTTTTCTTTTGGGTGCTGATGGTTTTTACGCTGCGATGAAGATGATCGGCAACTTGAGTGACCGACATACCGCTGGCCAGTAGGCGTACCACTTCATTTTCTTTTGGGGTGAGCGGGTTGATATTGTCTGGATCGGTGATGCCGACATTAGACAGCAGTATTTTTACCGTCGGACCAATATAGCTATGGCCAAGCAATATTTGGCGAATGGCTTCGGCCAATTCATCGATGACTGACTTTTTCAAGATTAGGCCATTAATTCCAGCCTGAATCAGGGATTGCATGATTGCGCTATTCTGGATCTGTGTCAGCACAATAATGGGTAGAGTTGGATAATCACGGCGCACCTTGTGGATCATAACCATGCCATCGCAGAGGGTATCCCCCGGCATACTGAAATCGGTGATCAGCAGGTCGCAGTGATATTGCTGTAATGAATTAAACAATTCAGATACCTGATATGCCTCGGCGACTACTTCACAATGAGGTGTTATCTGTTCAATCAGGCTGCGGATCCCGGTCAGAATCAAGGGATGGTCATCGGCAAGAATAATCTTGAAGGACATGGATGAGCCTCTTATAAAGCGGTGAATAATATTCAGGCTATCAAAGCTTACATTTCTATACTACCTTGCGCACCCCATTTTTCAGGTGCATATAACTTTTGGCCAATATATGTGGTTCCTTATGCCTATATATTATTCAGTCATACCATTCATCAAGCGATTTATAATGATGGTGTCTTTTTTCTTGACGCCAGCGATTTTTGCTGCAGACACACCTCCTGTGCCAACGATTAAAGTGGGAATAATAGCTGGTGGGTGGGAACCATTTCAGCAGTGGGACGGCAAGGTGGTCGCCGGCTTTAGCGTTGAATTGATGGAACAATTGGCCAAAAAGTTGGACTACCGGATAGCCTGGCAGGCCTACCCCAACTGGGAAGCCATGTATGCCGATGCCTGCCGTGGCAAGCTGGATATCCTGCTCGATGCATTTAATTCTGAGGTGCGCCAGTGTGTCACCTATAGCCTGCCTTACTACACCTCGCCGACCGTGGTGGTGGTGCGCCAGGACAGCGCTCTGTTTCGGGATGTAAGCCGTTTGCAATCTGCGAGCATTGCCATCGAAAAAGGCTTTCTGACAGAGAAGTTGGTCAAGCTGCACTATCCCAATGTCACACCTAGGCTGTTTGTCGATACGCGCCGTGCATTGCAGGCGGTTGAGCAAGGTCGGGCGGATGCCTATATCGGCAACCTTCATGTGGCCAATCTGTTTATCGAGCGTCACCCAGCGTTGGCAGTGGTCGCTCAGTCACCCTTGTTGATGGAGACCCTTCACCTTGGAATTGCCAGTCAGAAACACTCTCTTGCTATTCGGCTTGATACTGCCATTCAGTCGCTGACGGTCGAGGCGCGCAGTGAACTGGAGAAACGCTGGTTGGGGGAGAGTCTGGAACCCAACTTTATGGGTCACAGCAATTTCCTGCTGCGCCCTGATGAGCGAGCCTGGCTCTCGACATTACCACCGTTGAAACTGGGATTGCTTCCCAGCTGGATGCCCTTCTCTTATAACGATGAGAATGGTAACTCGGTCGGCTTGATGTTGGATTATCTGAATTTGCTGCAGGAGAAATTGGGGTTGGCTTACAGCCGAATACCGGTAAAGGATTGGCCTGACCTGCAACAGCAACTGCTGCATCACGATGTGGATCTGGCGATACTGCCCGCCCGGGTCATCAAGCGGCTGATGGGGTGGCATGCCAGCGAGCCCTTCGCATCTTTCCCTCTGGTACTGGTGACGGCCCGTGGCAGCCTTCCGATCGGGGATCTCTCCGATCTGGCCGGTAAAAAGATGTTGCTGACCGACAGCATGCTGATCCCCGAGCTGAGGGCACTGGTGCCTGACCTTAAACTGATCACGACCAAGAGTGCCAGCGAGGGGCTCACCCGTGTTGCCGCGGGGCAGGGGGATGCCTACATCGGCAATCTGGTGGTGGTCTCCCGTCTTATCACCGAGCAGTTTGATGACCGGCTTCATATTGCCGCGCCCACCCCCTTCAAGGATGAGCTGGCCGTTGCGGTACGTGAGCCTTACATTCCCTTGCTGCCCCTGGTCAACCGGGTGCTTGCCAGCATGAGCGACAAGGAGCAGCGCCAGATACGCAACAGCTGGCTGGCGCTCAATTACAGCGAAGGTATCCCCAGAGCGAAACTGGTGCGCACCCTGCTGCCCGCCGGGGTGGCGATCACACTCTTTATTCTGGTGCTATCGGTGGCTTACTGGCGGCTGCGTCAGGAGATAGTCCGTCGTCATCAGGTTGAGGCAGCACTCGCCAGAGCCAAGACCAAGGCGGAGTCGGCCGCCACCCAGAAAGGGGCGTTTCTGGCCACCATGAGCCACGAAATTCGCACGCCCATGAATGGTATCGTCGGCATGGCGGAGCAACTCACCTTCACCGAGCTGACCCTGGAGCAGCGCCAGATGGTGGAGATCATCAACCGTGGGGCTCAGGGGCTGCATGCGCTGATCGACAATGTGCTCGACTACGCCAAGCTGGAGGCGGGCAAGATGCAGCTCGAGCAAACCCCGTTTCTTCTGCGTGAGCTGATTGACAGTGTGCTGACCATGACGGTGAGCGAGGTACACCGCAAGGGACTGCGTGTCTACTTGTGGGCTGATGCCGGAGTTGCGGCCCGGATGACCGGTGATGCGCTGCGTTTGCGTCAGATCCTCTTCAACTTTGTCAGCAATGCCATCAAATTTACCGAGCGGGGCTTTATCGAGATTTCGGTGCAACTGCTGGCACAGGGGGAGGGGCAACAGCAATTGCGCTTCGGTGTACGCGATAGTGGCATCGGCATGACACCCGAAGCGCGTGACCGGATCTTTAATGCCTTTGAACAGGCTGAGAGCTCCACCACCCGCAGTTATGGTGGCAGTGGCCTGGGCCTGAGTATCTGCCAGACCCTGGCCAACTTGATGGGGGGCGAGATCCGGCTGGAGAGTGCCCCGGGGCTAGGTACCTTTATCACCTTGACAGTCACGCTGCCTGTTCTGGCACAGCGAGAGCCGGATCTCCGTCTCAATGGCCTGCAAGCCAGCATTGAACTGCATGACGATAAGCTGTGTCACACCCTGTTACTGCATCTTGACGCGCTGGGAGTCACGCGAACGTCGCCCCCTGATAATGCTCAGTTGCGTTTCAGTGACCATGACCTGGCGGCTGAGGGCGTTATCCGGGTGCTGCCGCTGGCCACCCCTCTTGGCTATCGCAGTGATGAGAAGGGTTACATTCTCAACAGCAATCCCATGACCTGGCATGCAGTGCGGGAAGTCTGCTATCGCCAGCTGGCCTTGAGCGATGAGATTGTTACGCAAGCGATACAAAAGAGCGCAGAGTGCGAGCCCATGCTGCCCTGTAGGGTTCTGCTGGTGGAAGATAATCACCTTAACCAGCAGCTGGTGATGCGCCAGCTCGGGCAGCTCAAGCTGAACTGCGAACTGGCTGAGCATGGCCAGCAAGCCCTCGAGATGGTCGCGCAGTATCCCTATGATCTGGTGCTCTGTGACTGCCAGATGCCGGTGATGGATGGCTATGAGTTCACGCGCAGGGTACGGGCTGGGGAGGATAAGAAGCGCTTGCTGATCATTGCCATGACGGCCAATGTCATGCCTGAGCAGGCTGAACGCTGCTTTGCCGCCGGCATGGATGATTTGCTGGGCAAGCCGGTGCTGCTGGATGGTTTGCGTCAGATGCTGCAAAAGTGGCGTATCTTGCCATCACCATCCTTGATTGATGTCGCGGCCATGGCGGCTTTTTTTGGCCAAGGTGACAAGTTGCGGCAGATGTTCCCACTCTTTCGTCAGGAGCTTGAGCAAGCGATGGGGCAGCAACCACAGGATGACAAGGCTCTGGCTAATTGGGTTCATCGTCAGGCGGGGACCATCAGCATGATGATGGCGCCGCAGCTGGCTGAAGAGGCATGGCGATTGGAAGAAAAAATCCGCCAGTTTGGATCGTCAGCTTGTACTGACGAGCTGACACGCTTTCGTGCCCAACTACAGCAAATCATCGGGGAGCTGATGCGTTTAAGCGAACAGTATGAAGAGTCAGTTGTTGTCGAGGGAAAACTGGAGTAGGGGAAACTGCTCACTCATAAAATCGCGGGGTGTATGGCCATTACCTGCGCCAGCCAGCCACTCCCAGTCCAGTTTTGGTGAGCCGGCTTTGAAGCGCTGATAGGCAATACCCTTGTGAACTGTCAGAAAAAGAGTCGTAGGGAGTCCCAGCTTGTTGCTGTAGCGCACCATCAGATCGCCCTGATAGTCGTTGCTGATTCTGATTTTGAGTGCCTGCAGTGTCAGACCTGTTGCGTGGTCATGCTCATCCCAGACTTCAAACATGATGTGAACACTCTGATGTTAATGATGCCACGATGAGCAAGCTGGGATGCAATTGCAACTGTCAGATCTGACAAGGGCGGAAAGGTGAATTGGCGATAAAGCGAAAACCCGGCGCTAGGCCGGGTTTTCTAAATGATGGTGGAGGGAGAAGGATTCGAACCTTCGAAGGCAGAGCCGTCAGATTTACAGTCTGATCCCTTTGGCCGCTCGG
>NZ_JAAKNE010000017.1:0-52728 GCF_049170755.1 Aeromonas sp. 604176 | reverse complement strand
TTCTCCGACGTTTTTTCTGCCTTGACGGCAAAACCTACAGTGATTTCAAAAACTTGTTCCGCGCAGACATCGATGCAGCGGCCACAGTTGGTACACTCCTGAGCCGCAATTAAGGGCCCGTGACCGCGCTTGGCACCGTGAACAGGCCCGCGCAGGATGGGACGCTCCGGGCAAACCGCATAACAATCCATGCAGTTGTTGCACCGCTCGCGCCCCTTGGCAGAAATCTTGATAAATCCGACCCGGTTGACCAGGGCATAGAAGGCCCCCACCGGACAGAGATGACCGCACCAACCCCGCTCAACCACGAAGAGATCGAACAGGAATAGCGCTGCAAGCAGGGCCCAGCCAGCCCCCATGCCAAACAGCAGGCCGCGCATGGCGAGTGACACCGGATTGACCAGCTCCCACACCATCACGCCGACCACAGCAGGCACCACCAGCACCATGGCCAACAGCCAGTAGCGGGTCGCACGGCTGAACTGGCCATTGCCCTTGAGGCCAAGGCGCACCCTGAGCCAGGCTGCAGCATCCGTGATGAGGTTGACCGGACAGACCCAGGAGCAGAACACCCTCCCCCCGACCAGCCAGTAACCGGCCAGCACAATGGCAGCCCCCAGCCAGAGAGTGGTGATGGGCCAGTGACCCGCCGCCAGCGACTGCAACAGCGTGAGGGGATCGGTCAGCGGCACCGTCTCCAGCAACAGCGAGCTGGAGAGGTTGCCCTTGAGGATCCAGATGCCCGCCAGCGGCCCCAGCAAAAACAGCCCGAGCACGCTGAACTGACTCAGCCGACGCAGCAGCAGGAAGCGGTGGGAACGCCACCACCCCAGCTTGATGCTAGCCTCTTCCCCCGGATAACGACTCATAACCCCTCCGGTTTGCGGGTGGGCAGGGTGAGTCTGTCGCCGATGAGCGACTTGTTCCCCGCCTTGGCCTTCTCTTCCCAGCCGAGCCGGTAGTGATGACCCAGCTCACCTTTGGCGAGCTGGCGTGGCACCACCTTGATGGCCGCTTCCTCCAGCACGCAGGCATGCTCGCACTTGCCACAGCCGGTACAGACATCGCTGTGTACCGTGGGCAGGAACATGGCGTGTTTGCCGGTACGCTGGTTATGCTGCAGCTCAAGAGTGATCGCCTTGTCAATCAGCGGGCAGACCCGATAACAGACATCGCAGCGCAGCCCCAGATAGTTGAGGCAGGTCTCGTGATCGATGAGCACTGCCACCCCCATCCGGGCCTGATCGATGTCGGTCATCTGCTGATCCAGCGCCCCGCTCGGACAGGCCACCACACAAGGGATGTCATCACACATCTCGCAGGGCACGGCACGCGCCTTGAAATAGGGGGTGCCGGTGGTCACAGGGTCAAACAGCCGGGCGAGCTTGAGGGTGTCGTAGGGGCAGGCCTCGACGCAGAGCCCGCAACGCACGCAGGCGCCGAGAAACTCTGTTTCATCGAGGGCGGCGGGCGGGCGCAGCGCCTGGGCAGGCACAGCTTGCGCCTGCTGGCGGGCCACGCCACCGAGCCCCACGCCAAGCAGGCCCACACCGCAGGCCCCCTTGGCCATGTCGGCCAGAAACTGGCGACGACTACGACTCATCTCGCACTCCCCCGCCTTAAGCCTTCATCACCTTGACGGCGCACTTCTTGTAATCGGTCTCTTTCGAGAGCGGATCGGTGGCATCCAGGGTCAGCTTGTTGACCAGCTGGCTCGCATCAAAGAAGGGCATGAAGACCAGTCCTTTCGGCGGACGGTTGCGACCACGGGTCTCGACACGGGTCTTCACCTCGCCACGGCGGGAAGAGACGATCACCTCTTCACCACGACGCACGCCACGGGCTTTGGCATCGTCCGGGTGCATGAAGAGCACAGCATCCGGGAAGGCGCGATAAAGCTCGGGCACCCGACGGGTCATGGTGCCGGTGTGCCAGTGTTCCAGCACGCGGCCGGTGGAGAGCCACAGGTCGTACTCTTTATCCGGCGACTCGGCGGCGGGCTCGAACGGCAGGGCGAAGATGACCGCCTTGCCATCGGGTTTGCCATAGAAGCGCACCCCCTCGCCCGTTTTCACGTACGGGTCAAACCCTTCGCGATAGCGCCACAGAGTCTCTTTGCCATCCACTACCGGCCAGCGCAGACCGCGCGCTTCGTGGTACTGATCGAACGGTGCCAGATCGTGACCGTGGCCACGACCGAAGGTGGCATACTCCTCGAACAAGCCCTTCTGGACGTAGAAACCGAAGTGCTCGGCTTCGTCGTTCAGCAGCCCCTTGCTCTGCTCTTTCGGGAACTGGTTGACCTGACCGTTGGCATAGAGCACGTCGAACAGGGTTTTGCCCTTCACTTCCGGCATCTTGGCAATCAGCTCAGCCGGCCACACTTCCTCGACTTTGAAGCGCTTGGAGAACTCCATCAGCTGCCACAAGTCGGACTTGGCCCCTTCCGGCGCTTTCACCTGCTGGTGCCAGAACTGGGTGCGGCGCTCGGCGTTGCCGTAGGCCCCCTCTTTCTCCACCCACATGGCGGTGGGGAGGATGAGATCAGCGGCCTGGGCAGTGACGGTCGGGTACGGGTCGGAGACCACGATGAAGTTGCGCGGATCGCGATAGCCAGGCAGGCGATCGGTATTCATGTTGGGGCCGGCCTGCATGTTGTTGTTACACATCACCCAGTAGGCGTTGAGCTTGCCATCTTTGAGCATGCGATCCTGCAGCACGGCGTGGAAACCCACCTTGTCGGGAATGGTCCCTTCTGGCAGTTTCCAGATCTTCTCGGCAATGGCACGGTGTTTGGGCTCGGTCACCACCATGTCGGCGGGCAGACGGTGGGCAAAGGTACCCACTTCACGCGCGGTGCCACAGGCAGAGGGCTGGCCGGTCAGTGAGAAAGGACCATTACCCGGCTCGGAGATCTTGCCGGTCAGCAGGTGGATGTTGTAGCAGAGGTTGTTGGCCCAGACGCCACGGGTATGTTGGTTGAAGCCCATGGTCCAGTAAGAGACCACCTTCTTGCCCGGATCGGCATAGAGCTTGGCCAGCTTTTCCAGCTTCTCTTTGGAGACGCCGGAGAGCTTGGAGACCGACTCCACATCGTAATCCGCCACGAACTTGGCAAACTCCTCGAAGGTCATCGGAGTGGCATCGCCGCTGTCCGGGTTCTTCGCTTTCTGCTGCAGCGGATCGGTCGGGCGCAGGCCGTAACCGATGTCGGTGGCCCCCTTCTTGAACACGGTGTGCTTGTTGACGAAGTCCCAGTTCACCTTGTCGTTCTGGATGATGTAGTTGGCGACATAGTTGAGGATCGCCAGGTCGGTCTGCGGGGTAAACACCATGCCGTTGTCCGCCAGCTCGAAGCTGCGGTGCTCGAAGGTCGAGAGCACGTGCACCTGCACATCCGGGTTGGAGAGACGGCGATCGGACATCCGCGACCAGAGGATGGGGTGCATCTCGGCCATGTTGGAGCCCCACAGCACGAACGCATCGGCCTGCTCGATATCGTCGTAGCAGCCCATCGGTTCGTCCATGCCGAAGGTACGCATGAAGCCGACGACCGCAGAGGCCATGCAGTGACGAGCATTGGGGTCAATGTTGTTGGAGCGGAAACCGGCCTTCATCAGCTTGGCGGCAGCGTAGCCTTCCCAGACGGTCCACTGGCCGGAGCCGAACATGCCGACGGCGGTCGGCCCCTTCTCTTTCAGGGTCGCCTTGAACTTCTCGGCCATGATGTCGAACGCCTGATCCCAGCTGATGGGGGCGAAGTCGCCATCCTTGTCGAACTGGCCGTTCTTCATCCGCAGCATCGGCTGGGTGAGGCGATCCTGGCCGTACATGATCTTGGAGAGGAAGTAGCCCTTGATGCAGTTGAGGCCACGGTTGACCGGCGCATCGGGGTCGCCCTGAGTCGCCACGACCCGACCATCCTGAGAGCCCACCAGCACGGAGCAGCCGGTACCGCAGAAGCGGCAGGGAGCCTTATCCCAATGGATGGCCGTCTTGTCGGTACTGGTGATGAGATTGGCTGCCAGCGTGGGGGCACTGACACCGGCCACGGCAGCGGCAGCTGCCACCGCGTTGGCCTTCATAAAGTCGCGTCGACTCAGCTTCATGGCATATCCTCACATTGCTTATCGCGTAATAGTTGTCGAATCTGTCGAACGGGAGCCAGCCATCAGCGGCAGAGGGCACGCCCGGCATCCCATCACTCTTTTCAGTGACCGCCCAGTTCATCGAACTGGTGGTAAATCAGGGCGGCAGATAGCACACCCGGCATCGCCTGTATCGCATCAATGGCCGCCATGATCGGCCGCTGGCTCGGACCTTCCAGGGTCACGACCAGCTTGCCCTCGTCACTGACGGCGTGGATCTCGGCCCCTTCAAGGGCGCCAATCTGCTCGGCGAGCTGATGGCGCAAGGGGGGCTGGGTCAGCACCACCAGACTCGATACATGGAACTCCTGATCCATTGTGGCTTCTGTGTCACACGGCTTCTGACTCATTCTGACTCCTGCTTGAGGGTGGACTGGCTCGTAACACCGGATGGGGCGGCTCGCCCATCGACCTTGATGCTGCCAACCGGACAATCCTGCACGCAGGCGCCGCAGCCATTACAGCGATCCGGCTCGACCGTCGGGGTGGGCACACGCCCCAGCACCGGAATAAAGCGAATGGCATTGGGCTCGCAGCTGTCCTGACAGCGCTGGCAAAACACCTGACCATTGGCCAGACAGTTGGCCTCGATATGGGCCTTGTAGTGCCAGGGGGACTCGCTGGTCGGGCGAAACAGCGGCACCTTGCAGACCGTGACGCACTCGGTGCAGAAGGTGCATTCGCCACGCTGGAAATCGACCACCGGAAAACCGCCCTCGCCATTCACCAGGATCTGCTCCGGACAGGCGGCCAGACAGTCCCCGCAGCGGGTACAGTCGGCGACAAATGCCGACCAGTTGACTGACCAGGGCAACTGCACCGGCGGTTCGGCGGTTCTCAGCCGCCCCCGGAACAGGCCGCGGCGGGCAAGATCGATCTCATCCGGCATGTTGACTCCTGTTCTGGTGAAAAAGGGGACAGTGCGAGTCCATGATTGGCATTCTTGATACCAATTATAAGAGTGGGTGTATATTGCGGCCCTGACAAGGTAAGGGATATACCACCAGGGAGATAAACAGGGGGGATTCTTGCGCCAGATCAAAGCCTTGCAGCGCAATAAAAAAGGAGGTGTCGGTTAAAATACCTCCATGTGAGGATTGCTATTTAATCGTTGGCGATTTTTGCGGTTATCCGCCGATCGAGGCGAGATGAGGGGTGATACCAGCATTGCCCTCATGGAGACGATGGGTGGCACTCTTGCCCGCCAGTGCCGCGCGAATACGCTGTTGCAGCTCATCAGATTGCCCATCTGCGCCGAGCAGATCCCGCAAGTCGATGCCGTTGTCGCCAAACAGGCACAGATGCAGCTTACCCAGCGAGGAGACCCGCAGCCGGTTGCAACCGGCACAGAAATCCTTGCTGTAGGGCATGATAAGCCCCACCCCGCCCTGCGAATCGGGGTGCATAAAGACCTGCGCCGGACCGTCATCCGTGCCCCGCAACTGCTGCACCCAGCCACTCTCCAGCAAGCGCTGTTTGATCTGCTCCCCGCTGACATGGTGGTCACGAAACAGGGTATCCATCTCGCCGGTCTGCATCAGCTCGATAAAGCGCAGCTCGATGGGCTTGTGCCTGATCCAGCCCAGAAAGGCATCGAGCTGGTAGTCGTTGAGCCCCTTGAGCAGCACAGCATTGATCTTCACCGATTTGAAACCGGCGGCCAGTGCTGCTTCGATCCCCTCCATCACCTCGGCCAGCTTGTTCTCACCGGTGATCTGGTGAAACTGGCGCGGGTCGAGACTGTCGACACTGACATTCAGCGCGTTGAGTCCGGCATCAAACCACTCCTGAGCCCGCTCCTTGAGGCGATAGCCGTTGGTAGTCATGGCGACCTTCTCGATACCCGGGGTGGTGGCAATCACCTTGACGATCTCGGTGAAATCGCGGCGCAGGGAGGGCTCGCCCCCCGTGATGCGCACCTTGCGAGTACCCATGGCGGCAAAACCGCTGACCACGCGGCGGATCTCGTCAATCGAGAGAAAGGGTTGACGCCCCGCTTTGTGACCTTCCGGGGGACGATAACCGTCAGGCAGGCAATAGGTGCAACGGAAATTGCACACATCGGTCACTGACAGACGCAAATAGTAAAAACGACGGGAAAAACCATCTTCAAGTGGCAACATAAACACCTTTCCAAATACGGGAGGCCAGGGCATTTCTTTCCTGACCCTTACAGCTCGAACGTCGGCTGACGGCTGGTTTTCCCCTATCGCTAGGACTTAGGCAAAACCGCTCGGAGTTCATCTAGTTTTTCGATGCTAACACAAGTTGGAGTACACTCCCACGCATCTTGCGGGGTCCTTATCACTATTCAGAGGTGCGCATCAGTATGGGAAAACGGTTCAGGGTCCATTCGGTCAGCAGTGCCATTGGCCGCGCCATGGTGTTGATCCTCTTCATGGCCAGCCTGATCGCGCTGGTCGCCATGGTCACCCTCTTCTACTCGGTACCCGATGCCAAGGCGATCAACCTCTCCGGTTCGCTGCGGATGCAGGCCTACCGGATGGCCTACGAAATCGAGCGGGGCGACAGCGTGCTGGGGCGCCTCTCCCAGTTTGAAGAGACCCTGCACGCCGAAGAGCTGCAGGAGACCCAGCGCTGGATCACTCCTGCCTCCCTGCGTCGCACCTATGGCGAGGTGCTCGGCCAGTGGCAGGTGATGCGCCAGCACATCGAGGATCGTACCCCCAGACGGTACACCGATAACACCGAGCAGTTTGTGGCGGCCATCGACAATTTCGTCAATCAGATGCAGTACCACGTGGAATTCAAGGTGCGGATGCTGGCGCTTGCGGAGGGGCTCGGCCTGCTGGCCATCATCACCATCGCCTGGTTCACGGTGCGCTTCACCCGTCAGCAGGTGGTCGCCCCCCTCAACCAGCTGGTCTACTGTGCCCGCCAGATCCAGCGGCAGGATTTCGATCTTAAGCTGCCCGCCCACGGCGAAAACGAACTGGGGGAGCTATCGCGCGCCTTCGTCACCATGGCCGATGAGCTGGGCAAACTCTATCGGGAGCTGGAAAACAAGGTGGAAGAGAAAACCGCCAAGCTGCAACAGGCCAACGACACCCTCTCGTTTCTCTACTCGACCGCCCAGAAGCTGCACGCCGCCCCGCTCAGTACCCGTACCCTCATCAAACTGCTGGACCGCGCCGCCGCCCACCAGCATATCGACCATATCCGGCTGACCCGCTTCGAACACAACGCCATGCCGGTCTACATCTCGGGACGCACCGGCTGGCCCGGCGATCTCGATGCGGTCGCCAGCTTTTATCTGCAGATGGATGAGCAGGAGTTCGGCCGCCTCGACATCATCAGCCAGCACCCCATCGATGAGCGGTTGATTAAAAACTTCACCATGCTGCTGGCTCAGGTGCTGCACAAAGACCAGACCCTGCTGCAACAGCAGCGACTGCTGCTGATGGAGGAGCGGGCGGTGATCGCCCGCGAGCTGCACGACTCGCTGGCGCAAGCCCTCTCCTATCTCAAGATCCAGTCCACCCTGCTCAAGCGCTCTTACGCCAAGGGGCAGCATGACAAGGCGCAGGAGGCGATGCAGCAGATCGACGAGGGGCTTAGCAATGCCTATACCCAGTTGCGCGAACTGCTCGGTACCTTCCGTCTCACCATTGGCGATGCCAATCTGGGGGAAGCGATCCGCGTCATGCTTGATCAACTGCAGCCTCAGACCCAGGCCGAAATCCGGTTCCATTACGGACTGGCCGACAACGACTTGGAGGCGGGCCAGCATATCCACATTTTGCAGTTGATCCGTGAGGCAGTGCTCAATGCCATCAAACATGCCAACGCGCAAGTGATTGATGTTAGCTGTGAGACCCTCGCCAGTGGTAACATTGAGGTTCAGATTTCAGATGACGGTGTCGGGATCGGACTCGCCAGCTCGGCGATCAACCATTACGGGTTGAGCATCATGAACGAGCGCGCCAGCAAACTGCACGGTCTGCTGACCATCAACGAGCAGCAACCACAAGGCACCTGCGTGCATCTGACCTTTCCCACCAGTCTAACGAGAGACGCCTGATGGACGAGATGAAATACACAGTTCTGGTCGTAGATGACCATCCCCTCATGCGCAAAGGGATTGTGCAGCTGCTGGCTCTGGAAGAGAACATGGAGGTGACCGGTGAAGCCTCCAACGGCACAGATGCCGTGGCGCTGGCCAAAGAGTCCGAGCCGGATCTGATCCTGCTCGATCTCAACATGAAGGGGCTCTCCGGCCTCGATACCCTCAAGGCGCTGCGCGCCGAGGAGATCACCTCCCGGGTAGTGATCCTCACCGTCTCCGATGCCCGTCAGGATGTGGTGGCTTTGCTCAAGGCCGGTGCCGACGGCTACCTGCTCAAGGATACCGAGCCTGATCTGCTGCTGGCCCAGCTGGCCGACGTGATGACCGGCAAGCAGATCCTGAGCGAACCGCTGCGCCCCTATCTCGAAAACATCTACGAGCTGGATCACCTGCAGCAGAAGCTGGAAAGCTTAACGCGTCGCGAAATGCAAATCCTGCGCGAAATTGCAAAAGGCCTCTCCAACAAACAGGTCGCCTCGGTACTCCATATCTCCGAGGGAACGGTCAAGGTTCACGTGAAGAGCCTGCTGAAGAAACTCGAGGCGCAAAGCCGCGTGGAAGCGGCTGTCATGTATCTGGAGCAGCGCAACTAAGCGCTCTCAACCGCCCGAAAAGCCACCCTCCGGTGGCTTTTTTCATTCTCTGGCACAGTCGCTGCATTGTCATATTCAGCAACTACTCAATGGAGGATGGAACATGAAACTACAACCTTTGGCACTGTTCCCCTTGCCTTCCCACATACTGCCGGGCGGCAAGCTTCCTCTGCGTCTGTTCGAGCCACGCCACCTGCAGATGCTCAAGGAGTCATTCATCAACGATCAGGGCTTTGGCATCGTGATGGAAGAGTCGACCACCTCGGGACAATCCGGCCGCATTCTGCCGGTGGGCACCCGGGTCAAGGTGACCGACTTCTATACCCTCAATGATGGCCTGCTGGGTGTGACGGTGTTGGGACTGGAGCGCTTCTGTATCCACGAGATGGAAACAGACGAGATGGGCCTGCGCCGGGCCAAGGTGGAGATGCTGCCCAACTGGCCGAGCACCCACTCCGATTTCAACGACAAGCTGCTGGTCAATCGCCTGCGGGAAGTATTCGAGCAGTATCCGGAGCTTGATGAGCTCTATCCGGACAAGCGCTTTGAAGATGCCGCCTGGCTCTGCCAACGCTGGCTCGAGATATTGCCGATGCCGATTTATGAAAAGCAGATGCTGATTGCCAAACAAAACAGCGAAGCGGCCCGTAAATTTCTGCATCGCCTGATTTCACAATGACAAAAACAGCATTGCAAAATGCAATTATTCCAACAATGAAAATGTGAAATTCGCATTTTGCGAGTGAGTAGGAACGCAAAACGCCATAACAAGAGAGAGCCGCTGCGCTAAACGGCCAAGATTGAACACAAAAGAGTCCCAAAAAAGTTGGCACAGATTTTTCATATAGATTGATACAACCCGATTTATCCCGTGCTCTCTTCAGTATTTGCTGAAGAACTGGTCAACCCACAAAGTTGACCATTTTTTTTATCCGCGCGTCGGCAACCGCTGACCAAAGTGACGCTGCAAACACTCTCTCAACCGTGACAAGGTGATGGGCTTGGCGAGAAAGTCATCCATCCCCTGCGCCAGACAGCAGGCCTTGTCCTCCGCCATCGCATTGGCCGTCAGGGCAACGATTGGCATAGTGCATCCCAACTCACGCAAGCGCCGGGTGGCTTCCAGTCCGTCCATCAGGGGCATCCGCATATCCATCAGGATCAGATCCGGGAGCTGCTCATCCACCTGCGCCAGAGCCTCCAGACCATTGGCTGCCAGCCGTACCTTGCCCACCAGTTTTTGCAGCATCAGCGACACCACCAACTGGTTCACCGGGCTGTCCTCCACCACCAGCACATCCAGTGGCAGCAGTGCCGAAGCCCCCTCCTCCCGCTGCGGCTGGCTATGGCAGGGTAGCGCCATGCCGGGCAGTTCGAACCAGAAACAGCTTCCCTTGCCCGGCTCGCTCTTCAGGTGGATCTCTCCCCCCATAAGCGTCACCAGACGCTTGCTGATGGCAAGACCGAGGCCGGTACCGGAAAAACGCCGGGTGGCCGAGTTGTCGACCTGGGAGAAGGGTTCAAACAGCAGCGCCTGATCAGCATCGGCGATCCCGATCCCGGTGTCGGAGACCGAGATCAGCAGCTTCTCATCCTGCCAACCCAGGTGCAGTGTCACCTGCCCCTGCTCGGTAAATTTGAGGGCGTTGTCCAGCAAATTGCCCATCACCTGTGACAAACGCATCGGATCCCCCTGCAACTCCCGGGGCACAGACTCATCGACCCGATAAACCAGCGCGATCCCCTTGGCGGTGGCACGGGTTTGCAGCGGCTCGACCAGGGATTGGCAAAGCTGGACGGGTTGCAGGGTCTCGCAGTGAAACACCAGGGTTTGCGACTCGATTTTCGAAAAATCGAGCACGTCGTCGATGATGGTTTGCAGCAACCTGGCCGAATGGGTGGCATGGTGCAGCAGGCTCTGTTGCTCCGGCGCCAGCTCGGCATGCTGCACCAGATCGAGCATCCCCAACACCGCATTCATGGGCGAGCGGATCTCGTGGGTCATCATGGCGAGAAACTGGGACTTGGCACGGTTGGCCGCTTCGGCCTCATCCCGTGCCCTCGCCAGCTCCTCTTCCCGGCGGATCTGGTTGCTGATATCCCGGGCAGTGCCGCGATAACCGATAAACAGGCCATCATGGTCAAAGCAGGGCTCAGCGCTCACCTCCATCCAGCAGGGGCCGTGTTGCAGCGCAACCTGCATCCGCACCCCTCGCACCGGCTGGCGCAGCGCCAAAAGCTGCAGGTATTTCTGGGCATCGCAGCTCTGCTTGTTGCAGACGTAGTCATAGAGGGTCGGCCGGGTCGCCTGCGGGGTCATCTCATCCAGATAACCCGGCTCTGAGGCGTAACTAAGGCGATGCTCGGCATCTGTCTCCCAGAACCAGTCTGAAGCCATGGCGGCGAAGCTGCGAAAACGGCGTTCACTGGCCTGCAGGGCCTGAGTTTTTAAATCGACCTGCTCCTGCAAGCGGGCCCGATAGGCAATGTTGACCAGCGCTTGTGAAATCAACGGACGGCAGCGCTGCATGGCCGCCTTGCTGGTCAGATCGAAGGAGCCGGCCAGCGAGTGCCGACAGAGGATAACGGCGGTAAAGCCGGGGGCCTGCAGCCCGGTCAGCATCAGGCTGGCCCAGCCCGGCTCGCTCGCCAGCGGTGCCAGCTCAGGCAACTGGAACGGGTCATAGATCACCAACGTCTCTCCGGCAATGGCACGAGCAAAGGCCGGGGTCATCAACCAGCTGCGACCGCACTGTTCCGGCTCGGTACTGAGGTGGGTGATGCCCTGTTCCCCACTCCAGGCCACCACATCCGCATGTTCAAATCCAATAAAGGGCTTGAGCACTTGAATGAGGCTCTCCAGCACCTGCTCCAGCGTTTTGGCATCAGCCAGTGTAGCCACCCCTTTCAGCAGGGTATGGGATTCATGACGATACTTGGCCTCGCGCTCACGACAGCGCATAAGATCGACCAGGGTCGCCTGCAGTTTGTCGCCAAGGGCTTCCAATTCACTGTTGCCAATCATCTTGTATCCTGCTCTGCTCAAGCGGTCAGAAAGATCACACTCGATACCATCAGGTTGCCGTGGGCCAGCTCGCCATTGGGCAGCCGCCCCTGCTCGCCGAAGGTAAAGGGGGTGATAAAAGGGATCTTGCCGAGGCGAGCCTGGCTCTGCTCGACAAATTGGCACAACATATCACCTAGCGCCAAACGACAACCAGCACAAAAGATGATGAGCGCGCCGATAGGCTGCAATTCCACGTCGACCCCATACCCTGGCTCGATACGCATGGCATTGAGGCTGCGCTGCAACAACCCTTCCTGACTGCTGTACATCAACAGCAGACGCTCCCCTTGCACCACATCGGTAAAGAGCCGCAGCCCGCCCTGTTCGGTCACAGCCTCGGGGTGGGAGAGTTTGTAGTAAGGAATGCCATCCAGCGCTCCCACCTGACGGGCCAGCGGGGTGAGCGTGGTCTCCCGCAAAATCGCCCCCACCGGCCAGGGCTGCTCGCGACCGCACCAGCGGGCATAGACCTCGGCAGCAGGCTGGTGATCGATGGTGAGTACCTCCCGCCCGTTGCAGCTGGTGATCTCACCACTGAATTCGGCAGGCACATAACCGGAGTGAAACTGAAAAGCCAGCTGGCAATCGGGATAGAGCACCGCTAGACCGATGCCATCCTGAGCCACCGCCTCATCCCAGCAGAGCTGCCAGTCACCGCTGACGCTGCTATCAGCCGCGGATCCACCGACCACCGGCACCGAGGCACCGAGTTCTGCCTCGATTCCGGCCAGCAGCCCCTCCTCCTTGCCGGGACTGGCATGAAACAGGATCAACTGGGGCAGCTCGCCCGGTCGACCACAGTCGCTCATGGCTCGGCGCAGCAACTGCCGCACATCCACCCCGTCACCGCTGGCACCGGCTACCCCGAATGCCCCTTTCTCATCGTACAGAGCAGCAACCGCCAGCCCATATCCGTCTCGGGCGTGGTGTCCCATCTCGGTCATGACACCACCGCAAGAGCTGCACCCAAGCAGGCGGGTCGTCGGGAACTGGCATTTGAGCGCGTCGCGCAGTATCGCCCCCTCATGGGCTTGGGTAAAATAGAGCAACAGCAGGGAGGGGGCCTGATCGGCATGGTGGCGCAGCTGCGCGCAGATATCTTGGGCCGCCAGCGATGAATTCTGGGCGAGGGAGTGAACGGTCAGAAATTTCAACACCATCTCCTTGTTTTATCGAATGGCAGCCTCAAGCAAAAATCATACCTTTATCAAACAATTATCTCGCTTCGCTTGCTAACATAGCGGTCAACTGAGACCAATGACAGGACGCCCATATGTGGCAAAAAAACATCAATGACTTCGATCGGGTCGTTGCCATCGGTGGTGGCCATGGCATGGGACGAGTGCTTTCGTCCCTCTCGTTTCTCGGTCAACGGCTCACCGGCATCGTCACCACCACAGATGATGGCGGCTCGACCGGACGCCTGCGCAAGAGTCAGGAGTGCATCGCCTGGGGCGATCTGCGCAACTGCCTGAACCAGCTGGTCACCGATCCCAGCATCGGCAGCCTGTTGTTCGAATACCGCTTTGCCGGCAAAGGCGAGCTGGCGGGCCACAACCTTGGCAACCTGATGCTGCTGGCGCTCGATAATCTCTGTGTCCGTCCTCTTGATGCTATCAAGCTGATCAGTGACATGCTCAAAATAGAGTCACAATTGCTACCCATGTCTGAATTTCCCACCGATCTCTGCGCCCATATGGAGTGTGGCACCCAGATCCTGGGAGAGGTATCCATCGATCAACTGGCAACACCACCCCTCTCCCTCGGCCTGATGCCGGAGGTGCAAGCGACCCGCGAAGCGGTGCTGGCATTGCAGCAGGCGGACATGATCATTCTGGGGCCGGGCAGTTTCCTCACCTCCATCATGCCGCCATTGCTGCTGGCCGAGATCGCCCAGGCCATCAACGAGAGCAGCGCCATGCTGGTTTTCGTCTGTAATCTGGTGGCGGAAAACGGCCCTGCCAGCCAGCTGGATCTGATGAGTCAGTGTCGCTGGCTGGAATCCCGGGTCGGTCAGGGTCGGCTGGATGCCATCCTGGCCCCACAGGGCTCGAGTGATGCGGGGGACTGGCAAGGGCGTGTGATCGAAGCCGAGCTGGGCGAGCTTGAGCTGCCCCATCGGCACGATCGATTGAAGCTTAAACTGGCGCTGGACCGGATCATCCAGCAACTGCTCAACCAGCGTTAGGCAACGGTCACTGCGCCCCGGCACCCCTGCATGGCGCCGTTACTGATAATCGGCAAGAAACGCGAGCACCTGGGGCAAGGAGGCCTCCAGCAGTTGCAACTGGCGCTCTGCCTCTGCCACATCGGCCTGCTTGCTGGCCATCTCAAGTGCCATCACCTGCTGATAACTCGGCATGGCGCCATAGCTGCCACAGGATGATTTCATGCTGTGCGCCACCCGAGCCAGCGCCTCCCACTCTCCCTGTTCATAGAGGGGTCTGAGCTGACTCAGCTGCTCGCCCACCTCTTCAATAAAGACTGCGATGACCACGGGCAGCATATCCGGACCGATATCCTCTGCCAGCTGCTGCAACACCTTGCGATCCACCCACTCCATGCGAGGCTCCTCCAGAACGGTATTCAAACAGACCATACTATAGATAGTTTTCGATGTCGTGGCTCACGACCAGGCAGTGATGAAGCACCCGATTGGATGGCTCAGGGAATAAAGTGGCAAAAAATGTGATCAGTATCGAAATAGCGATGCTCAAACGCCCGTCAAGACAACAACTTGATTGCCACAAATTAACAATTGATCAACACTCAATGCCGTCAGAGTGATGATGCTCAGCAACACCTCTCATCCCTTTTGCCTTTTATGGCTGCTGCGAAGAACCAGGGTAGGTATCTACCCTGGTATTTTTTTATCTTGCCCAAGCGCAACCCGATTGGTCGCCACCCGCTCCCCAAGCCGGAACAGATTGAATTCGCCGGGGGCCATCTTGATCCAGTTCTCATTGCCGGTCAGCGGCCGCGTCGTGACCAGCGTCACCACATCGTTGGGTGTGGTCTCGCTCTGGAAATCGATCACCACCTCTTCATCCAGCAAACTCGCCTCGCCAAAAGGCGCGCAGCGAGTCAGCCAGTGCAGGTTGTTGCTGCAGTAGCTCATCACATACTCCCCGTCCGAGAGCAGCATGTTGAACACCCCGAATGCTCTGAGCTCATCACACAAGGTGGCCATATAGCGAAACATGGCGGGAAAGTTTGCAGGACGCTTGGGGTACTTCTGCTCCAACCGGTCGAGCAGCCAGCAGAAGGCGTGTTCGCTGTCGGTATCCCCTACCGGACGGTGGCGACCGGTTGGCAGCTTCTTGTAACCGGTCAGCTGACCGTTGTGAGCGAAGGTCCAGTAACGGCCCCACAGCTCACGGGTAAAGGGGTGGGTATTTTCCAGCGACACGCAGCCACGGTTGGCCTGCCGAATGTGGCTGACCACGGCGCAGCTCTTGATGGGCAGCGCCTGTACCAGTCTGGCGATGGGAGATTGGGCGCTGGGCTCGGGATCCTTGAAGGTACGAAAGCCCTTCCCCTCGTAGAAGGTGATCCCCCAGCCATCCTTGTGGGGCCCGGTCTTGCCGCCGCGCAGCATCAACCCGGTAAAGCTGAAGCAGATATCGGTCGGCACATTGGCACTCATGCCGAGCAGTTCGCACATATCCGGCAGACTCCTTTCATGATTTGGCTTGTGTCATGTTCGACCAGCACGCTGGTTCGACAGACAACAGGAGAAGGCGCAATCCCTTCCCCTGTGACTGGCAACAACCGGCAGATGGCGAACCATGCTACCGGCGTTGCCCTTGTCTGGTGACGATGGCCTGATTACTTGGCCATCTCTTTTTCGACCAGCTGGATCAGGATGTGGATCACCTTGATGTGCACTTCCTGAATACGGTCGGCATAGCCAAAGTGCGGCACGCGGATCTCGACATCCGCCAGGCCTGCCATCTTGCCGCCATCCTTGCCGGTCAGGGCGATCACTTTCATCCCCTTGGCGCGGGCCGCCTCGATGGCTTTCAGGATATTGCCGGAGTTACCGCTGGTGGAGATGCCAAGCAGCACGTCGCCACGGCGGCCGACCGCTTCTACGTAGCGGGAGAAGACATAGTCATAGCCAAAGTCGTTGGAGACGCAGGAGAGGTGGCTCGGATCGGAGATGGCGATACCGGCATAACCCGGGCGGTTCTCGCGGTAACGACCGGTCAGCTCTTCGGCGAAGTGCATGGCGTCACAGTGGGAGCCACCGTTGCCACAAGAGAGCACCTTGCCCTCTTCTTTGAAAGAGTCAGCCAGCAGTTTGGCGGCCGCTTCGATGTTTTTCAGGTTCTGCTCATCAGCCAGGAAGGCCTGCAGCACGCTGGCAGCTTCGGTCAGTTCATTGCGGATCAATTCTTGGTACATGATGTCTCTTCCACTGTTTTTAGTGTGCGTGTAGATCGCGGCTATTCTCGCACAAGCGAATCGCACAGTCGCCCCCCTGCGAGCCACAGCGCTGCGGCGCGTGAGCGTTATAGGGATCACAGAGAGAAGGTAATGAAGATGTAAACAGCTTGATAACTTTGTGCGTATGAATTACAACAGGGGCCATATCCAACAGGTCAGACCTCTGGATGAGTTACACCACGTTGGCACATTTATACACGCAAGGAGCAAGCAATGACGACGACCCTCACTCTGCTCGGGGTGATCCTGGTTATCGGAGCCCTGGCCTATCGCCGGGCATCCCTGTTCATCTCCACCCTGGTCACCGGCGCCGCCCTGGTGCTTGGCACCATCTATGGTCATGTGCCCTTGCTGGTATGGGCGCTGTTCGCGGTGATCGCCATCCCGCTCAATCTGGTGGAATTTCGCCGCAATCAAATAACCAAGCCGCTGTTCAAGATCTACAAATCGATCATGCCGGAGATGTCCCGCACCGAGAAAGAGGCTATCGAAGCGGGCACCACCTGGTGGGAAGCCGATCTGTTCGCGGGCAACCCGGACTGGAAAAAGCTGCACGCCATTCCGGTCAGCACCCTCTCTGCCGAAGAGCAGGCCTTTATGGATGGCCCGGTCGAGGAAGTATGCCGCATGGTGAGCGACTGGGAAGTGACCCACGAGCGCGCGGACCTCTCCCCCGAGGTGTGGCAATACCTGAAGGACAACAAGTTCTTCGCCATGATCATCAAGAAGAAATACGGTGGTCTGGAGTTCTCGGCCTACGCCCAGTCCTGCGTCCTGCAAAAACTGTGCGGTGCCAGCGCCGTGCTCGCCTCCACCGTCGGCGTGCCCAACTCACTGGGCCCGGGCGAACTGCTGCAACACTATGGCACTGACGAGCAGAAGGATTACTACCTGCCCCGCCTGGCGGTAGGTAAAGAGATCCCCTGCTTCGCCCTGACCAGCCCGGAAGCGGGTTCTGATGCCGGCTCCATCCCCGACTTCGGTATCGTCTGCAAGGGCGAGTGGGAAGGCAAAGAGGTGCTCGGTATGCGCCTCACCTGGAACAAGCGCTATATCACGCTCGCCCCTATTGCTACCGTGCTGGGTCTCGCCTTCAAACTGCGTGACCCCGAGCACCTGCTGGGTGAAGAGGAAGAGCTCGGCATCACCTGCGCGCTGATCCCCACTCACATCAAGGGGGTCGGCATCGGCCGTCGCCACTTCCCGCTCAACGTGCCGTTCCAGAACGGTCCGACCCAGGGCAAGGATGTGTTCGTCCCGCTCGATTTCATCATTGGTGGCCCGGCCATGGCCGGTCAGGGCTGGCGCATGCTGGTCGAGTGTCTGTCGGTCGGTCGCGGCATCACCTTGCCCTCCAACAGCACAGGTGGCGTCAAGATGCTGGCCCTGGCGAGCGGCGCATATAGCCGCATCCGTCGCCAGTTCAAGCTGCCCATCGGCAAGATGGAAGGGATTGAAGAGCCGCTGGCCCGCATCGGTGGCAATGCCTACATCATGGGCGCTGCAGCCAACCTGACCGTGACCGGTATCGACCTTGGCGAGAAGCCCTCGGTCATCTCCGCCATCGTCAAATACCACCTCACCGACCGTGCCCAGAAGTGCATCATCGATGCCATGGACATCCACGGCGGCAAGGCCATCTGCATGGGCCCCAACAACTATCTGGCCCGTGGCTATCAGGGTGCCCCCATCGCCGTTACGGTGGAAGGAGCCAACATCCTGACCCGCAGCATGATCATCTACGGTCAGGGCGCTATCCGCTGCCACCCGTATGTACTGCCGGAGATGCTGGCCGCCAGCCATCCCGACAAGGAGCAGGCGCTGAAAGATTTCGACAAGGCAGTATTCAGCCACGTCGGCTTTGCCATCAGCAACCTGGTGCGCAGTTTCTGGCTCGGTATCACCGGCGCACGCTTTGCCGCTTCACCGTACAAGGATCAGACCAAGGGCTACTACCAGCAGCTCTCCCGCCTCTCGGCCAACCTGGCGTTCCTGTCAGACATGGCGATGGGCACCCTGGGTGGCGAGCTCAAGCGCAAGGAGCGGGTCTCCGCCCGTCTTGGCGACGTGCTGAGCCAGCTTTATCTGGCTTCCAGCGCCCTCAAGCGCTATCAGGATGAGGGACGCCAGCAGGCCGACCTGCCGCTGCTGCACTGGGCACTGCAAGATGCCATGTTCAAGGCACAAGAGGCGATCGACGAGCTGCTGCGCAACTTCCCGAACCGCTGGATTGGCCTTGCCCTGCGCGCCGTGGTGCTGCCGCTGGGTCGTGACCTGAACCGTCCGTGCGACAAGCTGGACCAACAGGTTGCCCGTCTGCTGCAAACCCCGAGCGAGACCCGCAGCCGCCTGGCCAAGGGCCAATACCTGACGCGCGAAGAGGGCAACCCCTTCGGCCTGCTGGAGCAGGCGCTCGATGACGTGCTGGCCGCCGAGCCGCTGTTCGAGAAAGTCTGCAAGAGCGATGGCATCAAGCGTCCCTTCATGGCGCTGGACAAGGTGGCCGACATCGGCCTGGCCGCTGGTGTGCTGACCCAGAGCGAAGCCGAGCTGCTGCGCCGCGCCGAGGTAAGTCGCCTGCGCACCATCAACGTCGATGATTTTGACCCCATCGATCTGGTGGCCAACAAGAAGCTGTTTGAAGCCTCCGCTTACCATCACGCGGCCTGATAACCAGCTATCGACAACGCCTCCCTTGTGGAGGCGTTTTTTATGGGCGCTCACCACTATTCACGGCCCGAACAGTCACCACTCGCACGCACAGCTCCCCCGACCAGCTGCGGGCCCCGTGTGGTCAGCCGGGAAAAAAGGCACAATAGCTGACAAATCGAATCACCAAGGAAGCCAAGATGACCCTTGAGCACCTGATCCTGTGGCGCCGCGACCTGCACCGCCTGCCGGAAGCCGCCTGGAAAGAGTTTCGCACCACCAGCCTGATTGCCCACCACCTGAGCGAGCTCGGTTATCGCATCGTGCTCGGCGACAAACTGCTGGCCAGCAATCTGATGATGGGCCGTGATGTGGATGTGGCGGCCGAGAAGGCTCGCGCCCGCCGTCAGGGGGCCCATCCCGACTGGCTGGAACGGATCGGCGATGTCACCGGGCTGATGGGGGAGCTGGATACCGGCCGCCCAGGCCCGACCCTGGCCTTTCGCTTCGACATCGATGCGGTGGAGGTGGAAGAGTCCGACGCCGAACAGCACCAGCCGCAGCAAGAGGGTTTTGCCTCCCACAACAAGGGGTGGATGCACGCCTGCGCTCACGATGGCCACACCGCCATCGGCATGGGGCTGGCCAGCCAGTTGATGGCGATGAAAGAGCAGCTGTGTGGTCGCATCAAGCTCTTCTTCCAGCCGGCCGAAGAGGGGTGCCGCGGTGGCAAGGCGCTGGCGGCCGGTGGTGCACTCGATGACGTGGATGCCCTGCTTTCGCTCCATATCGGTATTCACGCTGGCAGCGGCGAGCTGGTGATCAATCCCACCGAATTTCTCTGCTCCACCAAGTTCGACGTCCACTTTATGGGCACCGCCGCCCATGCAGGGCTCGAGCCCAATGCCGGCAGCAATGCGCTGGCCGCCGCCTGCATGGCCACCACCGCCATGCTAGGCATCCCCCGCCACCGCGACGGCATGACCCGCATCAACGTCGGCCAGCTTCACGCTGGCAGCGGCCGCAACGTCATCCCCGATCATGCCGAGCTACGCGGTGAGACCCGCGGCGCCGACAGCGCGCTCAACGACTACATGTTCAGTCAGGTACAGCGCATCGTCGAAGGTACCGCCCTAGCCCACGGCGTCACCTACCGCATCATCAAGCAGGGTGAGGCCATTGCGCTCGACAACAGCCCAGCGCTGCAGGCCGAGCTGGCGGCGCTGGCCCGCAAGCAAGGGCTCGCCACCATCCAGACTCGCCGCTTTGGCGCCAGCGAAGATGCCGGTTTTCTGATGGAGCGGGTGCAAAAGCAGGGGGGCGAAGCGGCTTACCTCATCCTGGGGGCCGATCTGGCGGCGCCGCACCATCACAACGAATTCGATTTCGATGAGCGGGTGATGCAAAGCGGGGTCGAGCTGCTGGCCGCCTGGGCACGCGCACGGCTGGGTGTGGCAGAAGCAGCCCTCTCTTGATATCCCCTCGGCCAGCTCACCGGCTAACGGGATCAAAAAAAGGCGCCTCGGCGCCTTTTTTCTGCAAGAAAAACCTGAGCGCTACTCGCGGAGTTTGCGATGCACATCGGGGCGACCACCGGTCACGCTATCGGCTCGCCCCTCCTCTTTGGCCTTCTCGGCCCGCTTTTTGCGCATCTCGCGGGGATCGGCGATGAGTGGACGGTAGATCTCGATGCGATCGCCGTCGTGCAGCGGCTCGCTCCCTTTCACCGGGCGGCTGTAGATACCGAACTTGTTGACCGACAAGTCAATCTCGGGGTGCTTTTGCACGATGCCGGACTGCTCGATGGCCGCCAGCACGCAAGTCTCGGGCGCCACCCGCAGAGCAATCACCGTCTGCTGCTGCGGCAAGGCATAGACAACCTCGATATTGAGCTGGTCAGACACCGTAGACCTCCTTCGCCCGGTTGGAGAAGGCGGAGACCATGGAGCTCACCAGATCGCGGAATACTTGACCAAATGCCACCTCGATAAGCTTGGAGGTAAACTCGAAATCGAGATCAAACTCCACCTTGCAGGCGTCGACATCGAGCGGGGTAAAGGTCCACCAGCCCGCCAGCTTGCGGAACGGGCCATCCACCAGCTCCATCCTGATCTGGCGGTTCACATCCAGCTGATTGCGGGTAGTAAAGGTCTTGGCAATCCCCGCCTTGGCCACATCGACCGACGCCATCATGTAGTCATCGCCAGCCTCGTGGACACGGCTGCCAACACAGCCGGGCAAAAACTGCGGATAGGCATCCACATCGTTAACCAACTTGAACATCTGTTCTGCACTGAACATCACCAGGGCACTGCGCGTAATTCGGGGCATGGCTTTTCCTCATCCAATCGGCGCGATTTTATCACCATGTTTGGGGTTGTGGAGGTAAAACCTCAGCCAAACCGCTCAGAAAGCCACCACTTGACCTGCTGCGCGTTTTACAGCCGCCCCTGCCTACGTATAATACGAGCCTCCTAGTCATTGCCGGAAATCGCCCGTCATGAGCAAAAAAAACAGTAAAAACAAAGCCGGGTCCAGCACCATTGCACTCAACAGAACCGCGCGCCACGAATACTTCATCGAAGAGAAGATCGAAGCGGGTCTGTCCCTGCAAGGGTGGGAAGTCAAATCCCTGCGGGCGGGCAAGGCCAACATCAGCGAAGCCTATGTCATCTTCCGCGATGGCGAGGCCTATCTGTTCGGCTCCAGCTTCCTGCCACTGCAAGCGGCCTCCAGCCACGTGGTATGTGACCCGACCCGCACCCGCAAACTGCTGCTGAGCCGTCGTGAACTCGACAAGCTCGAAAGCCTGATTGCCCGTCAGGGCTACACCATAGTTCCCCTCGCCCTCTACTGGAAACAGTGCTGGGTCAAGGTCGAGATCGGCCTGGTGAAGGGCAAGAAAGAGCACGACAAGCGCGAAGATACCAAGGCCCGCGAGTGGGATCGGGAAAAAGCCCGCATCATGAAGAACAAGCATCGCGGCTAACCTGCTACTGGCAGGATCAGGACGTCAGTTCACCTTCCCCCAGCGCAGCTGGCTCTTCAGGTTCAGCTGCGTACAATAAATCGGCAAACAGACTGGCTGCCAGAGGGAATGGGTATCAACGCCTTGCTATGACAGCATTTTTGCGTACAATCGCAATTAACAACTTGGGGCTGATTCTGGATTCGACAAGATTCACGAAACCCAAGGTGCATGCCGAGGTGCGGTAGGCCTCGTTAATAAACCGCAAAAAAATAGTCGCAAACGACGAAAACTACGCACTAGCAGCTTAATAACCTGCATAGAGCCCTTCTACCCTAGCTTGCCTGTGTCCTAGGGAATCGGAAGGTCATCCTTCACAGGATCGTGTGGAAGTCCTGCTCGGGGCGGAAGCATTAAAACCAATCGAGCTAGTCAATTCGTGGCGTGTCTCTCCGCAGCGGGTTGGCGAATGTAAAGAGTGACTAAGCATGTAGTGCCAAGGATGTAGTAATTTTGGACGGGGGTTCAAATCCCCCCAGCTCCACCAAACGTTTGGAAAGGGCCACCTCGCAAGAGGTGGCCCTTTTTTATCGAGTTTATCTAGGGTGAAAGCCTCAACGTCTCACAGAAAGCGCAGAGGAATATTCACACTGGGGGCTGTCACGTCCACAAACAGGTCAATACCACGCCACAACCTGGCATGCTCAAGGAGTGCTTGCTGATAGGCCCAAGTGGCGATGGCAGTAGAACGCTCGGCATCGACGCTCACCAGAGGGGCCAGCTCGTCCGTGAGGTACGCCCCGTGAGTCAGGATATTCTGCTCGTACCAAGCATCCCTGTGCTCGGGAGCGGCAAGAAAATCCCGTTTGCTCCGGTTACAGTGGGCGTGTGCCAGTACGAAGTTGTGGCCCAAATCGATTGGATAACGACGCCAGGGGATGAAATGGTCTACCTCACCACTCCCGTGTATCGCCTTGTTACAGTAAAAACAGGTTCCTCCCTGCAAGTCCCTCAATACCTCTCCTACTCGCCCCAGTGCCTGACGGCTTGAACCAAATAGAAAATTCTCCAACCCCACACTTGGGCCAATCAGTGGCTGATTACCCTTGATGTCGCAGATAAGCTGTAACCAATGCTGTCGGGAGAGGGAGACCACCAGATCGTAAAAGCGGTGGAGACAGTAGAGAATGCCGGGGTTAAGGCAGATATGATCCGCGCCCCTTTGATGAGGATAGAGGTGGCACTCCTCTCGCCCACCTAGGATCTGCAGACGCCACAAGGGTCCCTCAACAAGGATGCGCCGAACTCGGGCAAGAAGAGGCCGCCAGGCGTCGTGACGACGCAGTGCAGTTACCGAGCGGACCCCCTCTGCACGCAGCCGGGACAACTCCGTCAGCATGATGGCCTGACGACCGCTGCTCTGTTTGAGCAAGGTAGCCGTTTCTCCCGTCGCCGAGTAGGGCAGACTGTGCTGCCAATAAAGCTCCACAAACTTGGTGGCCAGTTCGTCCAGCGTAATAGTGCGCGCCGCGGTCAGATCATGGGTCTCGGTACTGCGTTCAATCGCGATATCTGCAATCCCGTGAAGCAAGGCGCACTTGTAAGTGGCCACAAAATCGCCTTCGGTAAAGATGCGTTGCAGATAGGCAATAAAAGCGAGTTGTTGCTCAGGGGAGGCGTGCATGTTCGCTCCCAAGGATCAGACTCTGCCAACTCAAGCCGCTACGCGCCAAGGCATCCTCCTGTGGTTCTGACACATGGAGCAGTGTCATCCCCTCCTCCAATGCAAGCCGCTCCACCTCATCGACAGCTACCGGATACATGGCTCGCTCCCGCATATCCTGCTCCGAGATAACCAAACGAAGACTCAATACCAGATAACCATCTGGTGAGAGCAGCTCATGAAGACGTGCCAGCGCCAAGGGACGAGACTCCGGGGGGAGATGCATCCAGACAGCACTGAGCAAAATCAGATCAAAAGTACCGGTCACGCGAGAGAGAGCCGGCATAGCGTCATTGACCCACGCAACTGCAGCCTCACAGGTATAACATTGACCTTGTAGAGCGAGTGCCTGACAGGGCTCGGCAGCGACCACAGTGTTGCCCTGATGGAGCCCGGCCAAAAACGCGGCATCCCGACCACTGCCAGCCCCTACATCGAGCAACCGGCGCGGCGCCGCCACGAGCCAAGGCTCCAGCAGAGTGAGCCAGTCGCAATGAACAGTGCGCGAAGATACCTGTTGGTAACGGGCCGCCAATTCGGTGGCGTGGCGCTGCTAGTAGTCGAGGGACACAGTGCGTTCCAATCGGAAAATAAAGGGAAATAGTCTCACAAGATCAGTGGGTTGACTATGACAAGGACGACACTTTACAGACATGAACGATTAAGGGGGCAGAGGCATTTACAAAAACGGGATGCCAGCCAAAAGAAGCGCGGCCAGAGGGCTCTGAATGATGCCACCGCTCAACATTTCGGGTAATATTTGTCCAACTCACTGATCTCTTGGCACTTATTATCGCCATGAGAGGTCAACGCCAGATGGAGATGGCTATTAATGAACTCGACTGATGTCGTGGCCCTGTTTGGGGATGACTCGTGCTATCGAAAGGCTGGTTCTCATGGCTCGCCACGATCAACGTAACCCCCATATTCCACTGATCGCCTCCCACTGCTACGTGCAGAGACCTAACGCAACGCAACCCGACCGGACAGACTACGCCGCTTCGCCATGATGGGTATGTCGCAACTGGTGTTGGGCTATGCCGGACGCAGTAGCGAGACTCATCCTATCCACCGCCTGCTCAGTCAGATAAAGGTTGGCGATGCCGTGCGTATCGCTCCCGATAAAAACAACAAGCTTCATGTGTATCACCAGAATCACGAAATAGCTCGCCTCTCCCTGCTCGGCGAAGAGACCTGGAAATTCGACATGAATAGCATCCGTGAAGCCCGAGTGATTGCTCTGGTGGAACGACGTAAAGAACAGGAGAAAGAAGAGTATCAACCCCAGATATGCATCGAGCGCTGGGAGATCCCAATCATTGAGTTGGAGTTGTAACATCAGGTCTCAGTACAGCAAAACGGTGACCAGCGGCAATTTTCATCAGATGGCCCATCCAGAGCCATATCTGTATTCATTTTGCCGATCGCAAGGTGCAGCCAGTTCGGCTATTTCCAATGTCGCTTGCCCTGCGCCACAAACCGAAACAAAAGTTGCATATTTTAGGATATCCCTCATCGTGCCATCATGAGTAATCTCCATATCACATACAGCTTACGGTTGCTTTAATGGCCATAAAAGTGCAGGAAATGCGATGTTTTAACTCAACATAGGTAGTCAAAGTCCAGAGCGTCCTCCACGGATATCACCACCATTAAAATCGTTTTCTTTTTAGGCAAAGAACCTGAGTTAAATCAAATAAAGTTGAATGCCGTCTTTGGTATGGTGAGAAGATACCAAGCGCTCCTCCCTGTCGCTTCCCCTGCTGGCTCCGCCAGATGCAGCATTTTCTGCGCCTTGAAAGCGAGTTTATGACGCCATGATCACCATCACCCTCGATGGGGCTCAGTTGACGGTTGACCCGACCAGAACCCTGCTCCAGATAGCCAAACAGCACCAGACTGATATCCCCTCCCTGTGCGGTGACAACACCAGCGGCCCCAAGACCCCCTGCGATCTCTGCGTGGTAGAGATTGCCGGTCTCGGCATCCGGCGCGCCTGCGAGACGCGCCCCAAGGCCGGGATGATGGTCACGACCCAAAGCGATGCCCTGCGCGCACACCGCCAGCAGGCGCTCGGCCGCATCCTTTCGGATCACTACGCCGATTGCGAAGCCCCCTGCCAGCGCGCCTGTCCGGCCGGGGTGGACATTCAATCCTATTTGCACCACATCGCCATGGGGGAGCACGAGGCGGCCATGGCCGTCATCAAGCAGACCCTGCCGATGCCCCTTTCCATTGGCCGGGTCTGCCCCGCTTTTTGTGAAGCGGAGTGCCGCCGCGCGCTGGTGGATGAGCCGCTGGCCATTCGTCAGCTCAAGCGCCATGCCGCCGATCTCGATCTGGCCGAGGTTGCTCCCTATCAACCGGCAAAGAAGCCCGCCAAGGGCAAGCGGGTGGCCATTATCGGCAGCGGCCCGGGCGGCCTCACCTGCGGTTACTATCTGGGTTACGAGGGGTTCGAGGTCGACCTGTTCGAGGCGATGCCCGAAGCGGGTGGCTGGCTGCGCTACGGGATCCCCGAATACCGGCTGCCCAAGGCGATCCTCGATCAGGAGATCGACCTGATGTGCCAAAGCGGCATGCGGGTCCACACCAGGCAACGACTGGGCCACCAGATCACCCTCTCGGCGCTGTGCCGCGACTATGATGCGGTCTGTCTGGCGGTTGGCGCTTCCAAGGCGGTGCCGATGGATTACCCGGGCAGCCCCCTGGCCGGCTGTTATCTCGGGGTCGATTACCTCAAGGATCGGATGCTGGCCAAGCGGCTCACCACCGGCAAGAAGGTTGCGGTGATCGGCGGCGGCAACACGGCCATCGACTGCGCCCGTACGGCTGTCAGGCTGGGAGCAGAAACCACCCTTATCTATCGCCGCACCCGCGCCGAGATGCCCGCCGAAGCCTACGAGATCGACGAGGCGGAGCACGAAGGGGTGCGCTTCATGATGCTCACCAATCCGGTGGAGAATCTGGCCGATGAGGGTGGTCGCGTCTGTCAGGTGCGTCTCGAGAAGATGGCCCTCGGCGAGCCGGACGCCTCCGGTCGCCGCCGCCCCGAGCCCACCGGCGAATTCCTCATCGAAGAGTTCGATACCGTGATTGCGGCAGTGTCGCAGCAGCCGGATCTGAGCTTTATGGAAGGGGAGCCCCTCACCCTCCCCTTCACTCGCTGGCAGACGCTGGAGTCCCACCCCGAGACCATGCACAGCGGCCACGGCAACCTGTTCGCCATCGGCGATCTGCGCCGCGGGCCCGCCACCGCCATCGAGGCGGTCGCCGATGGCCGCAAGGCGGCGCTGGCCATCGATCAGTTCCTCCACGGTGACATGATCGACCCGGTGCGGCCCTTCAACGCCTGCAAGGCTCCCACACTCAAGCAGGTCGATCCCGCCCAGTTTGCTCACCTGAAAAAAGTAGCCCGCACCATCATGCCCCATCTGGCAGAGAAGGATCGCGAGGGCAGCTTTGCCGAGGTGGAGCGCGGCCTCAGTGACCAGCATGCCCGCAGCGAGGCCAGCCGCTGCCTCGAGTGTGGCTGTCAGGCCAACACCAAGTGTGCACTGCGCGACTACGCCACCGAATACAAGGTCGATCAGAGCGCTCTCGATACCAGTCAATGCCAGAAGTTTGCAGTGGATAACAGCAGCGAATTTATCGTCTTTGATGCCAACCGCTGCATCGGCTGCGGCCAGTGCGTGCAGACCTGTGGTGAGCAGGCGGTACAGGGTGTGCTGCGCTTTGCCAAGAACAGCGATGGTACCCTCTCGAACCGGCCGCAGTTCGACACGGGACTCTCGATGGGCGACTCCCACTGCGTGCAGTGCGGCGCCTGCGTACAGGTCTGCCCCACCGGCGCCCTGGTGGATGCCCGCGACAAATCACAGGGGCGCACCGAACTGCTCACGCCGGTCAATACCATCTGCACCTACTGCGGGGTCGGCTGCGGCGTCACCCTCTATGTCGATGAGGCGCGCAACCGCATCCGCTATGTGGAGGGAAATCGCAACTCGCCGGTCAACCAGGGGCTGCTCTGCGTCAAGGGACGCTTCGGCTTTGACTTTATCCAGAGCGAGGAGCGCCTCACCACACCGCTTGTCCGCAAGGATGGCAAGCTGGTGCCCGCCAGCTGGCAGGAGGCCATCGCTCTGGTGGCCGAGCGCTTCACAGCCCTGCGCAAACGCTATGGCAGCGATGCACTGGCGGGTTTTTCGTCGGCCAAAACCACCAACGAAGAGAACTACCTGTTCCAGAAGTTCATGCGCCGGGAGCTGGGCACCAACAACGTGGATCACTGCGCGCGGCTCTGCCACGCCTCCACCGTCACCGGGCTGGAGGCGTCACTCGGCAGCGGCGCCATGACCAACGACATCCCGAGCATTGATCACTCGGATCTCATCTTCATCATCGGCTCCGACACCTCGGCGGCCCACCCCATCATCGGCTCCCATATCAAGCGGGCAGTCACCACGGGCAAGGCGCGGCTAGTGGTGGCCGATCCCAAGCGGATCGAGATGGCGGACCATGCCAGCCTCTATCTGGCTCACCGACCCGGCACCGACGTGATGCTGCTCAACGGCCTGATGCAGCAGATCATCCAGCACGACTGGCACGACAAGGCCTATATCGCCGCACGAGTAGAAGGGTTCGAAGCGCTGCAAGCGGAGGTGCTCTCCCCCGCCTATGCACCGGACAAGGTCGCCCTCGTCACCGGCGTACCGGCCGAGCAGGTGATCGAGCTCGCGCGCCTTATCGGCACCGCCGAACGCACCGCCATCTACTACTCTATGGGGATCACCCAGCACACTACCGGCCACGACAACGTGCGGGCCATCGCCAACCTGCAACTGCTGTGCGGCAACATCGGCATCGAAGGGGGTGGCATCAACCCGCTGCGGGGCCAATCCAACGTGCAGGGCGCCTGTGACATGGGGGCGCTGCCCAACTGCCTGCCCGGCTATCAGAAGGTGGCCAGCCCCGAGGTGCATGCCCGCTTCGTGGCAGCCTGGCAGCAGCCAGACTTGCCGCGCACGCCCGGCCTTACCCTCACCGAGACCATCGATGCCGCCTGCGCGGGCAGCATCAAGGGGCTCTATGTGATGGGTGAAAACCCGGTGCTGAGCGATCCGGATCAGCATCACGTCATCGAGGGGCTCAAGCAGCTGGAGTTTCTGGTGGTGCAGGATATCTTCCTCTCGGAAACTGCCCAGCTAGCCGATGTGGTGCTCCCCTCCTGCTCCTTTGCCGAGAAGAGCGGCCACTTCACCAATACCGAGCGGCGGGTACAGCGCATCTCCCCCGCCCTCAAGGCGCCGGGGGAAGCACGGGAGGATTGGTGGATCATCCAGCAGATTGCCAATGCAATGGGCGGCGACTGGCGCTATCAACACCCGCAGGAGATCACCGCCGAGATCTGCCAAGTCACCCCGCAATACGCCGGCATCCAGTGGGACAAGGTGGGAGCACAAGGGCTACAGTGGCCCTGCAACGACGCGGCGCCCGAAGGCACTCGCCTGCTCCACGGCAAGCAGTTCACCCGTGGCAAGGGGGAGATGGTCGCGACCCCGTTCCGCTATGCCGCCGAACTGCCCGATGAGACCTATCCCATCGTGCTCACCACCGGCCGCCTGCTGGAGCAGTTCCACACCGGCACCATGACCCGCAAGACCAAGGGGCTCGACAAGCTGGCTGGGCCACGGGTGATGATGAGCGTGGTGGATGCGCAGCGGTTGGGGATCAGCAACAGCGAGCGGGTGAAGGTCGCCAGCCGCCGCGGCCATATCGAACTGCCCGCCTTCGTCACCAAGCGGATGCAACCGGGCGTGGTCTTTATCCCGTTCCACTTTGCCGAAGCCCCGGCCAACCGGCTCACCATCAATGCCACCGACCCCCACGCCAAAATCCCCGAGTTCAAGGTCGCAGCGGTGCGCATCGACAAGGTAAAGTGCCACCTGTCCTCAGCAGACAAACATGAGATGGAGACCATCTGACCGGAATAAACTACGCAATCAGCTGGATAAATCACAATAAAAAGAGCCACCCAAAGGGTGGCTCTCTACATAAATCAAGATCCATTTACACTCACATAACTAATTGTTCCTAGTGCATACTCCATAATCCAAATATGCCAAGGAACTACTTGGTGAGAGCATCGACGGTTGCACCACCACTCTTATCATCACTTCGATAGCTGTCAATATAGGTACTATTATCACGCTCAAGTGCAAAATGGTAAGTGCTTCCGCTTAACGACTCAAGATTAACAGTCACAGTATCACCTTTAACACTAATTCGTCCTTCCGGATCAACTTTAACATTAAAGTTAGCATCTGTGATTAATTCAACTTGTGTTAATGTTCTTGTTGGATCACTAAGGCTTAGTGTCAATGTATCAAAGTCTTTATTTAATATAATAGATACTGGAGATGATATTTTAATACCTCCAACAGAAACCTCATCATTACCCCACAAATTGGCTAATATGTTTTCCCGATTGGTATCCTCTACAATATGTGCTTTATTATCTGAGCGAGTCACTCTAATATCTGGATTATTGGCATACTCATTTAACTCATGGCTATTGACTCCATTTAAAATAACATACTGGTAGCCAGACACATGCTCGTCCTGTGGAATAAATGACGCTAACGTATACCCATTGACCGCTTTTTTTGTTGTACCTATATCCGACCAATTAGCAGAGACGCGTTTTTTCTCCATTACAATGTCTGTCCCTTTCGGGAACCAATAACCTACATTAGCCCCATGAACATTCCCTTCAACAAGAAATGAAGTTACATTGTTATACTCTTCCTTTACATCAGGCGAAATAGAAACACCATTTACCTCTACTTTATTAGTTCCATTTGCATTTAATTTCCTACTGTCAATTATCGTTCCCATCTCGACATTCTCATTGCTGCGAATATCTGAGCCAACAGCTATAATTTTGTTATTAAGAACAAACCAAGACTTCAATGCACTGATACTATCATTATGATTATGGAAGTCAGCACCAATAGCAGCTAATGTTTTGTATGCAGCACCACCAACTCTCTGCATATTAACCTGCTTGTTTTTACCAACTCTCGATGCGACTTTATTATTATTTGTGCAATCACCCAACGATTCGGTTAAATCAATGGTAGTACCAGAAACCCGGTATGGGTTAATCAAAGGCCAATAGTCAGTATATTGCAGAAGATCTGCATTATATAGATAGGTCGCACCATCACCAGTAAACCAACCTTTTCTATTCTCATTATTCATACACTCAAAATTTCCGACTCTGGCAGAATGCAATGCCAGGGCAAAAGTATAACCGTTTCCTTGATAAACAAATCGGTCCATGTCTGGAAAATAAGATGCCTGAGGAGATTGAACTACAGGATGTATGCTTGTATCTTCAATTAATTTTTTTGCTTTATTATAAATAACGAAATCTTGCTGCCCTTGCAAAAAACCCTTTGTATTATCTGAAATGATTTGCCCTTTTATAAATTCTGATATTTTATTTCTATCATTTATGGTTGCTGCATCAATGAATCTAAACATAGATGCCAAAACTGCATGACCTTCTACATGATTTTGCCGCTCACCTCTGGCAATAGCTCGACCATTTTGCATATCCAGCATTTGTCCAGAATACATAAAAGGGAAAAAACTTTTATACAGAATATTATACACTCTTAATAGCTTTGGATCGTCTGCAGGCCATTTTGAATTAGCCATTAGATTCATCACCTTACCAACACCTTCAAGTAAAACATTACCATAAGTACCAGTGTATGGAATATCACCATGCTGGATAAAGGATCCATCATGATAAAATCCATCATCCGTTGTTACAGGATCCAGAACTTGAGGTAATACATTTAGTGCGTTTTTAATCTCGTCTTCTCTTTCCGAAATTATTCCACGCACAAGTACAATTTGTACCATATCAGTACGGTTGCCACCTGTAGCTTCACGATTAACAGGATTGCTGGAAGCGCTAGCCCCTTCACTAACACCATTCCGGTCTGGCAATGGCGAAAAATATCTACTGGCCTCTGTATAATTTTTAATTTGTTCAGATGTAAGATCAGGATAAATCAAGGTCAATATATCATTTGTCGTTTTTGGTATACCAATCTCCCAATCCCACCAGTTGCCATATTCCAACGCTCCAACTTTATAGTGTTCCTTAACCAAATAATCCAAGGAACTGATAATGCTTGATAGCAAAATACTATTTCCTTGTAATTCACCTGGGAAGTGATATGCCTTTGCCATAGTGAGCAATCTGAGCATTGATGCTCTAATATTCGGGCCAACAACCTTGCCACCATTAGCATAATCGAATGGAAGATCGCTCCAAAGCGAATTCCTAGTATCAGTTACAATCAAGGAATTGAGGTACTTTACCGCATCCTGATTAATTTTATTGATCATGCCAAGTTGATAGCTATCATACTCTTGACCTGACACACCAATAATGGCCTCAGTCCATTTATCAGCCAAAACCTTATAATCCGGTGCCAACTCATGAGCTGCGGTTAGATTACTCATAAAAAATGTAAGCAGTGCAATTTTTTTTATAGAACCCATCATCTTACTCCTTTCAATTAAAAATAAAGCTGAAGAAATTAACCACCAGCTTTATTTATGCATATTAATCACCTTACCATGTATATTTTATACCAATACGATAGCGAGTTTGCCGGTTATCTGAATAACGATCTTCTCTAAGATTGCCAACCTCAAAAAATGGTTTCCAATTTTTATCTATTGCATAACTAACTTTAATATTATGCTGAGTATCATACTCCTTCCCATTAAATTCTGGCATTGCACCACTCGCCATTTGCTTAAACAAATCGAGCTGATATTCAAAGTCAAAATCATTATATTTATAACCAACCCATGCATCAAATTCTTGTATTTTAGAACGATACCCATAATTTGTGACTGGATTTATCGTTTCATAATCCCAAAACTTCCATTTATAACGACCTTGAACTCTAAAACCATTATCGAAGCTATAATTCAACCTTACAAATGGAATATGAACAGCACCATTTGATGATACATCGAATGAAGAGCCAACCAAGCCCGTCAAATTTTTATTTAAGGCTTTATAATAAAATGCACATAACTCAGAGCCGTCAAGATATGTAGAATCAAAAACTTGGGATGGATTACTGTTACCATATCGAGCATCAAGCTCAAATCCTATATTTTTCCCCGTATCAACATAAACCTTAAACCTATCGTCATGTTTTTTCGAGCCATCAGCATAACCATGACGATATTCCACCGTTGTCTTATAATCATTTGCCCATGCCTGACTAATCGAAAGAGAAAGCAAAGCAATAGGTAAAAATTTGACATAGCCTTTCATTTAAATAACTCCTGTTTCCAATTATTATTTTTACAATATGTTATGAATATGCTTTCAATACGCCAACAGGCACCTCTGTTGGACGCCATGGATCACCAGTATGCTCTAACCATGGGATTAGTTCGTTTTCTGTTAATTGATTAATCAAATCCATGTTATTACTAGCAATATTATGCAATTGATAAGGATCGTTATGATTATCATGCAAAATATATGTCAACGACTTACCTATCTTCCGATCGATAACCATCGTATAGCGTTCAGTTCTAATTCCACGTCGGCCATATGATTGCGCACCATATGGCATGAAAGTATAAAACTGTGATGTCGGCACAACATCACCAGCTTCCCCCCTCAGGGTTTTAACATAATTATTCCCTTCTACCGTATCGGGTATTAATGCTTCAAAATCGAGTAACCCGAATATTGTTGGATATATGTCAGGAGCAGAAAAAAGTAAGTCATCTTGTTTTGGTTTTAGTTTCCCTGGCAACCTAAAAATCATTGGAATCCTCATCGATTCCTCATAATGAACATTTTTTGTCGGTTCACCATTTGAACCCATACAACTACCGTGATCTGAAAAAAATACAACTAATGTATCATTTTTCAACCCTAGGCTATCCAACTCATCCAATATTCTTCCGAATTGTTCATCAACACCATGAACCATAGCCATGTATTCTTTGAAATACTGGGGACCATATCCTTCTAGATACTCTTTATTCCATTGAACATTTGGCCTACTATTCAATTCTTTCGATGTCTTCCCATCAAACTTATCTAGATATTTTTTGGGTATCTCATCGTATGGGGAGTGGGGGGGATTCATTGATACTACAAGTGCAAATGGCTTATCTTTATCGCGATAAGACCCATTTTCATTACGGAGATATTTTATCGCAATATCGGCCTCATGTTCAGGACTCCACTGATTTACTTTTATCGGATTATCACGAGGAGTATTATTGGCCCAATACATAGGTGACATATGCTTATCATACGTACCATATGAATACCAAAAATCAAAACCATGTCGACGATCCGGTGCCGTCCAATCATTCCAATAACGCCCCTCCATTGGGTTATTATAACTTGGAATAAAAGGCGCACTGGGGGCATCGAGGTGCCATTTACCAATATACCCCATTGAGTAGCCTTGCTGGCTCAGAATATCTGACCAAGTCACCGAGCCTTTTTTCAACTCAATACCAAAGTCTTTTCCGCCAAACTGGCCAGGCATACCAGTATGGCTGTTACCTTGTATACCATTACGATATGGATATTGCCCCGTCATCAACATACCACGAAATGGGGTACAAAGCGGAAAATTGGATACAGCTTGCCGAAGAACAACACTCTCTTTCGCAAATCTATTTATATTAGGGGTATATGATGGGTCTTGCCCCATAAATCCAAGAGCATGAGCTCTCATCTCATCTGGAAATACAACTAATAGATTTGTTTTTCCATTGATACGCCCAGTGGATGCGCCTCCACTTAGTGATGTTTGACACCCTGAAATTGATGAAGTCATAGCGACCGCGCCGGTTGCCGCTAGTCCCTTCAGCAAATCACGCCGAGAGATGGACATGTTTCACTCCAGAAATGATAGAAAATTTCGATACCTTTGCTTTCAACTCTTGCCAACAGTTGAATGATAACCAAAAGAAAGGAAAGACATAGTGCCCAAGATCACACAAACAAAATGAAAGCGCGGGTGTGTGCTTTTTATTTCAAAAAAAGACAGTGGCAGATCAGGTGAAGTGAAGTGAAGTGAAGTGAAGTGAAGTGAAGTGAAGTGAAGTGAAGTGAGAATAGATGTAAAAAATCATCCCCGAAGAGATGACTTTTACATTCCCAATAAACCATCAGCACCTTGCCAAAACTAACCATTATCCAATTCAGACAGCGGCCAATGTTCAAAATAGATATGTTGTGCTTGCCAATCTACCTTAGCTTGATTGTCACTTAATAAGTGATGGGCAACAGTAAATGCAAATTCAAAACTGACACCGAGGCCCTTGCCTGTGATGAACTGCCCATCCACAACAACTTTTTTATCAACATATGCACCATCAGAAAACTTCTTCTCCAATCCGCTGCCACAGGTATATTGATGATGTTGTAACAAGTTATGTGCAGCAAGAACCTTTGCACCTGAAGAACAAAGCGCACAAATTAATTTATTGTTAGCAATATGATTTGTAATGAACTTGTGAACATATAAAGAACCAAAAAGATTGTCGGTTCCTTTGGGGCCACCAGGCATCATAATGGCGTCATACAGAAAATCTACCCTTTCATCCAGAAGAGCATCAGCCTCAATTCTGGTACCGAAATATGTTGATATTTTTGTTATTGCCATGCATGAGAGTACATCTACTTTAATATCCAGCCTTCGCATTATATCGATAAATACGACCGCTTCAGCCTCTTCGAATCCATCAGCCAATAGCACCGCCACATGTTTAAAACCATTCATACGGAACCCTTAGAAATCAAACTGATAGTATTTTTCACATTAAGACCAATAGAGTCCCAATCATGACCATTAATAGCTGACGGAGTGGCAATCCAAGTACCACCGCAGGCTAATACTTGCGGCAATGCCAGATAGCTCAGCAAATTACTCAAGTTAATTCCTCCGGTAGGCATAAATCTAACTTGGGGATATGGTCCTGCCAGCGACTTCAGCATAGCTACACCACCAGAGGCTTCTGCGGGAAAGAATTTCAATAGTTGAAGTCCCAGCTCCAACCCCTGTTCTATTTGGCTAGGATTATTTACACCTGGAATAATCCCGATCTCTGCATCCTGACAGTATTTAACAATATTTGGATTCAATCCGGGACTGATCACAAAGTCAGCACCGGCACTAATAGCTTGATCCGCTTGCTCCCGTGTCAATACTGTTCCAGCGCAAAGAATAATATCAGGGATTGTTGCCTTTATTTGACGAATAGCTTCTGCTGCTGCTGGAGTGCGAAAGGTGATCTCGGCAGCAGGCAAACCATTTTCAACCAAAGTTGAACCCAACATGGCTGCATCCATGGCATTGTCGATCTGAATCACTGGGACTACTTTTAATTTCCCCAACCGCTCTTGCCACCTGCTCATCATGATTTCAACTCCTTCGTTAACGTCTCAATATAGTGGCGGCCAATGATGGCGCCTCGATGCTGTATAACTTCTGCAGCGACCTTGTTACCCCATCGGCAACACTCCGCTACCGATAGCTTATGATGTCGAGCAGCCAAAAACCCCGCGTTAAACGAATCACCAGCAGCTGTCGTATCGATCACATTCTGGACCAGTTCACCTCGACTCAATCCACAGCCAACATTCAGTACGGACCACATAGCACCTTCTTTACCCAATTTGATAATAACTTGGCTAACACCAAGATGGTGCAAACGCTCAATAATCATCTCTGAACTCTGAGGTTCATCCAGCAGCAAACTTTCATCATCTGCAGTTACCAACGCAATATCACACAGTTGATATAACCGATTAATCCACATTGCCGCATGAGCATGATTATTCCAGAGACGAGGACGATAATTTGAGTCAAATACAATCGTGACACCAGCGGCTTTAAGTGACTGTAAAGCCAAAATCAATATCTCCTTATCCTCTTCAGGTAAAATAGCGATACTGATCCCAGAGAGGTAAAGCAACTCTAAACTATGTAGTTTATCCATACATGATGTAAATTTCTCATGCTGACAGAGAAAACGTGCTGCGGATTCATTACGCCAATAATGGAAACAACGCTCCCCCTGCTTATCTATCTCGATGGCATACAGGCCAGGAAGCCGCTTCTGATCTCGCAATATCATAGAGCAATCTATCTGCTCTTCTTTCCAACGTTCCAACATACCATTGCTGTAATGATCATGGCCCAGTACAGTAACATAACGAGGAAATAGATCTGGTAATAATCTAGAGAGATAAATAGCGGTATTCAGGGTATCGCCCCCAAACGCTTGCTGCTGAATGCCGAATGCAGGTCCGCTCAATTCAACCATGCACTCACCGAGAAGCGCGATACCATCAGGTTGTTTATCCATTTGAGTTATTCACCTTAATCGTAAGGTACATATGAGTCACCATTCACTATCAGTGAAAGAGTTGACGCATTCCCGCATACCCAGTTCATAAGTTTGCAACGAGCAAACACGTTCCATGTTGCAAGTATCTTACTGGCACTGGAACACATCATGCCCCAATAGTTTCGATTTAAACTACAATGGAAGAATAACGAAATGAAATGACAATCACAAAGATCTTGATCACATAAAATAAAAAAGAATCGTAAGTTACACTAGAAAAAATGAAACATTTTTGAGGTGTAACAGGTAACTCCCTTTCGAAGCAGATTGTTTTTCGGTCTTTCTGCCCTTCCTATGACCCATTCTTTACAACGATTCCACCAGCGTTGCTGCTCCAAACGTCGCGTCAAAGGACTCTGCTGCGCGGTATAATCAAAACGAAACAGCGCAACCACTTCATTTGTTTCCCTTACACCCTGCAGCTGGAGTCCAATAGCAGGTATCGCAAGAGTAAAATCACCTTGCTCGACCGGTAGTGGTAATGGTTTCGCCTCCCAGAGACCACTTCGATCCCCGCAATAGAGAGCCATATTCAAGGCCCGCAAAGACCAGAGGCTACTTGCTGGGCCACTGTAGTTATCTATTAACCTATCATCACACCCAAATACTCCTTGGGTTGGAAGGCCTGCTTCCAATGCCCCATTCGAAATAAAATAAGAAAGCGAAGAACTAAAAGCATGCTTCACTTCACCTGGTGGCAAGATGCCGTGATCTGCAGCTGCAATCAGAGGGGCTGCTGCAGCTAGTCGATAGCAAGCACTACGGCCAAAAAAGGGTAATCCCTGCGTAGTGAAAAAATAACGATAGGAAGCAACAAATTCAGCTAGAGTGCCACGAATAAACTCAGGGTCAAAATCAGGAAGGATTTGGTCTAGCCAATAAAATGAGTAATGAAAACCCCACGCATTATAATAGTCATAGTTACCTAATGCACCATCGCGAAACCACCCAGCGCCAACATGAAACTCTTTAATTCTTTCGTATTTATCATGGTCTACATGATCCACACCAGCTAACGATTTCAGGACAAACTGAACGGTCAGTGGAAATAAATGCCAATTATTATCAACAGTAATTAATGTATTTACCTGACTAAACCAAGCTACTATTCTAGCTTGTTCATCATGATTAAATCTTATCCAAACATGTTCCCTGCTCAACCATAGAGTCAATGCTAAATCCGCACTTTCACAGATACGTTGATCGCAGTCATGCATCACTCCCCAAAAGCCTGGGTGATTGGGGTCTGTTCCAGCAAGAAAAGCTGCATGAATGATATCTGCCGGCGATAACTGCCGACCATCAGCCAAGGCTAAATTGCTTTCATTTGGCCCCTTTGAATATAACCAGGCAGCCAAAGTAGGTAACAACCGACTAGCCCCCTCCATGGCATCAGTTCGAGCACTCTGCTGGCTTGGTCGTCCGGGATAATAAGCATGGGTATAATCCCAAACAGCATAATGATCAAACGCCTCAGCCACATATTTTACTAACTCATTACACTGATATTTTAATCCAGCCTGAGGTATCGAGAAAACCTTTGCTATATGATTATCATTGTGTGTATATGAACGTTTTTTGTGAAAAAATCTTAGTAAGTTTTCTTGAAAAAGATGAAAATACATGGCCCAGTCCGGATTTTCATACGGGACAATTGGTCGTTTAGTTATTTTAATGTCAGTCATTTAAACCTTCTCATATTCAAATAATTACATGGCTATCTAACAGATAAAATATTATGTATACTCATATTATCAATGCTGAGATAAAGCAATGCTTTAATTATGTCTCTAGCATTACCCAAGCCTATGCATAACATTCGCTGCAATTCCACCATTTTGTATCTCCTCAGCCATCATCTGCATTTTGGGAGCAGTATGATCAAATATTTGGCGATATGATGTGCAGAGATAATTATGACGATACCGCTCTCCGGATATCGATAACACTCGATGTTTTGGACATCCACCATAACAAAGTGAATAGACCTCACATCGCTTGCATTGCTCGGTCAATTTCTGTGACTTTGCGGTACCAAATCTTTTTTGCATCTTGCCCGTAGCCATACTGACAAGTGAATGTAGATGGATATTGCCCAGTTTGTTGGCCGGATATACATAATGATCACAAGAATAAAGATCACCATTGGCCTCAATGACGATTGCCTGCCCACACTCTTTTGAGTGAATGCATAGAGAAGCGGGATATCCCATCCATACAGCTAATATACTGTCAAATATGCGAATAAAAACTTTACCAATATCAGCCCTACACCACTCATCAAATACATCATTCATAAAGCGACCATATCCATGTGCAGGCACAGAGAAATCCATTAATTTTGGATTTGGCATAGGTGTATAATGGCCATTATTATCAGCCTGACTAGCAGGTGACAACTCAACCAAAGGAATAAATTGCATGAAATTTGCCCCCAGTTTTTTCAGCGCAAGATAGGTGTCACGCCCCTTATCCCAATTTTTATCATTAATTACAGTCAGGGTGTTAAACTCTACGCCAAACTCCGTCAGTAATTCTATCGCATGCTGTACCCGCTCAAATGTTGGGTTACCATTCACTGAAACACGATATGCGTCGTGCACACTTTGTAGTCCATCTACTGACACACCAACCAAGAAATTATGCTTGGCAAAAAAATCGGCCCATTGGCGATTAATCCCGATCGCATTGGTTTGAAAGCTGTTGGTAATATGCTTTCCATCCGCATATTGCTGTTGATACGCAACCACATTGCGATAAAAATCCAAGCCTGCGAGAGTCGGTTCTCCCCCCTGCCATGAGAAGTCTATCTGCTGGCTATGTTGAGAGCGGATATATTCCCGGATGTAACGCTTCAGGGTCGCATCTGACATAGTCTGTGATGCAGTGGGACTATCCTGATGAATGGTGTGTTCTTTCTCCAGATAAAAACAGTACTCACACTTGAGATTACAGCGATAGCCTGTTGGCTTCGCCATCATATGAAATGCTGTTTGACTCTTTTGAATAATGCTCATTGATACCGATACTTTAAAAATTGAAGCTGTAACCGTAGTATACGAAACCATATGAAAGTATTTGTTGTGTCGACTCACAATTAACACAACGGGCAAAAAGAAAATGAAAACACATAAAAGAAAAAACCCAGCCAACTGAACTGGGTTTTCATATCATTGCGACTTATGTACGCCACGACACTATACGAGTTGCATCACCTCTGTGGCAGCAAGCAAAAATACGCCGGCACCATAGTCAATATTATGGTCTCGCTGAACATCACGGGGATTAAATGCAGGCAACTGCACCCAACCCATCATGCCATTTTCATGAATGCAACCGAGTAATGCTTGCCAGGATGAAAGTACAGATGGGAGGTACTCATCACGAGCCAGAATCCCCTGATTGATCCCCCAGGCCAAACCATAACAAAACAATGACGTTGCACTGCTTTCTGGAGCGGGGAAATGCTCCGGATCAAGCAAACTGGTACGCCAAAATCCATCCGGCTGTTGATAACGACATATTGTCTTGGCCAAGCCGCAAAACAGTGTCAAGTAACGTTCCCGTGAGGGATGGTCATCAGGCATTCGTGCTAGCAAGCGAGGGATACTGGCCAGTACCCAACCCACCCCTCGACTCCAGAAAACCAGCTCTCCATTTGCTTCACGCAACTCCCCCCCTTTTCCATCAGGGATATAGCGATGATCACGAAAGAAAAGGCCGGTTTGTGGATCAAATAAATGATCCACCGCATCCCAAAATGCAGGCTCCATATAATCCAGATACTTGTGATCACCTGTCAGTTGGGAGAGCCCAGCAAACACGGGGGGGGCCATAAATAAAGAGTCACACCACCACCAATCCTGACGGCCAGGAGCAGGTGACTCCAGCATCAAATCGAGGGCCTTGATGGTCGGCTCCAGCGCTTCAATCTGGTTGACCAATGGATAGACATCCAGGTAGGCCTGGCAGCACACGTGATCATCAGCAAATCGTGGGTTGGGGCCGGCCCGAAAGCCGGTATGCAGGGTGTAGTTCATCACCCCGTCCAGGTACTCCGTGTCATCCGTTGCTTGCCATGCATTCGCAACACAAGACCAAAATACCCCCCGCTCCCAATCTGTATCTTTAATAAATCGAACCTTGCCACTACGACGAATCACACTACGGGTCTGATGGGCCGCTTGATAGCGATATACACGCTTCATCGCTGCCAGCACCTCAGCTCTAGCTACTGATGACATAGTCAGCTCTCCTTATCAACGAGCCAGCCAGCCGCCATCAACGGCCAATGTGTAGCCGTTCACATAGTCACTGGCAGCAGATGCCAAGAATACCGCAGGGCCAGCCAGATCAGATGGTGCACCCCAACGATTCGCTGGGATCCGTTCCAATATTGCGTTGTTACGAGCCTCGTCTGCACGTAAAGCAGCTGTGTTATCTGTTGCCATATAGCCTGGCGCAATGGCATTAACATTAATGCCGTGATGAGCAAGTTCAGTGGCCAGAGCTCTCGTCAGACCCATTACCGCAGACTTACTGGCTGTATAGGAAGGAACTCTCACACCGCCCTGGAACGAGAGCATTGAGGCAATATTGATGATCTTGCCACCCCGACCTTGTTTAACAAATTGCTTGGCTACCGCCTGTGACAAGAAAAATACCGTCTTTTGGTTGATATTAATCACGTCATCCCAATCCTTATTTGTAAACTCGAGAATATCCTGACGGCGAATAATACCAGCATTATTCACTAGAATATCTACACCACCCATTACTTCGACAGCTTCTGAGACAATTGCACCCAGCAAGTCCTGTTGCATCAAATTTGCTGTGATGTAGTGAAATTTCCGGCCCATTGCTTCAATGGCTGCCTGTGTCTCAGCAGCAGGTTCGTAACCGACACCAACGATATCAGCCCCAGCCTGCGCAAGACCCAATGCCATGCCCTGTCCAAGACCGGTATTACAGCCGGTCACCATAGCGACTTTACCCATGAGATCAAACATGTTCATATTTCTTCCTGCGACAAGGCGGATTGGCTTGCGTCAAGCAACCCGCATAAATTAATTGGTAGGGTTTACTTCAAATCACTCATGGCAACATGATCCATATCGTGGAAAGTCTGGTTTTCACCGACCATGCCCCAAATGAAGGTGTAAGCCGAAGTACCGACACCAGAGTGGATAGACCAACTCGGACTGATTACCGCCTGTTCATTACGTACCACCAGATGCCGAGTCTCCTGAGGTTCCCCCATGTAGTGGAAAACTAGGTTGTTCTCACTCATATCAAAATAGAGATAAACCTCCATGCGGCGTTCGTGGGTATGACAAGGCATGGTATTCCACAGATTGCCTGGAGCGAGTTCTGTCATTCCCATCAGCAACTGGCAAGTCGGCAGTACCGAAGGATGCAAGTATTTATAGATGGTGCGAACGTTACAATTTCCCTGACTTCCCAAAGATTCCGGAGCAGCCTCTTCACGAGAAATTTTGCGTGTCGGATAAGCATGATGAGCCGGAGCACAATTAAGATAAAAACGTGCAGGATGCTCCGGTTTTACGCTAGAAAATACAATTTCACGCGCCCCCATGCCAACATAGAGAGCCTCACGAGCACCAATCTCAAAAGTCTTACCATCAACAGTCACCAAACCTGGCTCACCGATGTTGATCACACCCAACTCACGACGTTGTAGAAAGAACTCAACCCCGATCTCCTTCCCACCTTCCAGGGAAAGAGGCTCACCAAGCGGTACAGCGGCACCAACGATGATACGGTCTATGTGACTATAGGTAAGATTGATTTTATTCTGCTGGAACATCTCTTCGATCAGAAAATGGCGACGCAGGCCACTTGTATCTAAGTGTTTCGCATGTTCACTGTGTATGGGTTGACGAATTTCCATTTTAAAACCTCAAGTTATAACCACAGCCACTGACATCGATGAAAATAACTAGCCATCAGTGCATTACTGACTGTTCATTCATGACAAAGAAGTCGTGAAAACTAATTCCTTATAATGCAGGGGCAAACACCTTATAAGACTCCCACGTAATAATGAATGAAGAGCATTATTAAAGACCCTCTTCCTCACTAATGCACTCCTCAACAATGGCAGCCTCCAGTGCCTTTCTCATATCCTGAATTGTACTTTTACCAATATCTTGAAGAATATCGACCAGCTCATGCAATGATGCACCGTCACGTTCAAATGCGGCATTTGCAATCATTGGTAAGTTAACCCCAGACAATACCTCTACCTGATCAGAATCCATTAAAATGACGGATGCTCGATTTGCTGGTGAACCGCCAGGAATATCTGTTAAAAACAGTACGCCATCGTCAGAGTTAACTTCCTGAGCTGCATTTCTCAGAGCAGTCTCCAAATCATCCGTCGACATGGACTCGACAAAGTCTACGAAGCGCATCTGCTCCGGCTCCCCCACAATCGCTTTCATTGCAGACTGCATTCCGGATGCAAAGTTGATATGTCCAGACACTACAATACCGATCATGTAATTTATCCCTCTTAAATAGGTGGGGGATATCCCACCCCATTAGTATTTATCAGCGTATTTAAATAATCCCAAGGTAATGCCCGACTACCCCAGCGGCCAAGGTTGAGAAAATAAGCACTGGTGGCTTCGCCCAGAACCCGGTCCCCTTAACCATCTTGAACATAAAAAATACCAATGCTAACGGCAATAGATTAGGCATGATTTTGTCAAACAACGAAGCTTGAAGCTCTACCGTTTTACCACCGAGCTCTAAGGATGCTGTCGTCTGTAACTTGATAAATGTTGCCGATAGTGCGCCGATTACGAAAATACCCATGATATTGGCAGCTTTTGCCAACTTTTCTGTTGCATCACTCATGTTTACCATCGCTGCAGTACCAGCACGGTATCCCATGAACATCAAACCAAAATAAACAAAAAAGTGCACAATCTGATACAGCAGGAAGAAAACAAACGGACCAGCAATCGATCCTTCAATGGCAATCGACGCCCCCAGTGCTAATGTCAATGGCATCAACGTCATGTGGTCGATCGCATCGCCAATACCACCGGTAGGGCCCATACCAGCCACTTTCATTACGTTGACAGTAGACGGTTTTTCTTTATTCTCTTCCATTGCGATAGCTGTACCTAGCAGGAAGGTAAATAATTTCGGACTTGCATTGAAGAACTGCAGATGATTTTTCAATGCTTTGGCTAGATCATTTCTATTATTACCATGAATCTTTTTTAAAGCAGGAATAATGGAGTACGCAAAACCACCACCCTGCATTCGTTCAAAGTTGAAGTTGCCCTCCATAAACAAGCCACGTAAAGAACAGATCCACAAATCTTTCTTGGTGATGACTTTACGTACAGCGGTATCTTCATAAGCATCGATATTATCTACCAATGAATGATTTTTTACTTGAGATGCCTCGACATTGTTCCTCAGTGGAGACATTGTAATATCAGATGCCATCTTCAAATTCCTCTGCTTGCTTGTTTGAGTTGGTATTTCCACTAAAGAAGTAATAAAGTGCTGCGGCAGATGCGCCCAAGATTGCAACAGCCATGATTGGCAACTTCAAGTAGGTTGTCATTACAAAACCGATAAAAAACACCCCTGCAACTTCTTTGGACCACATGATTTTTAGCAGCATGGCGAAACCAATCGCCGGCACCATTTTGGCACCGATGCCCAACCCTTCAAGTAATACTGTTGGTGCATTTTCATCTATCCAGGCGGCACCGTGCTCCCCAAAATAGACTGTCATAAATGCAATGACAGCGTAGAGCATGGAGCGTAGTGAGATTGTCGCTATCAATAATCGATCGATACCAGATGCATCAGCCTGTTCAGCGTAACGATCCACCTTGCCCATAGTGAAAGAAGTCAATGCAAAGAAACCAATCACTAGCATCTGCATCAGGACTGCGATGGGCATCCCGACACCCATAGCCACTTCTGCGGATTGACCAGTCATCACAGCAAATGCGACTGCTGCGATGGTGCCCATTGTGACATCAGGTGGCTGAGCACCTGCGTTAGGTACCAATCCTAACCAAGCTAACTCCAGAGTAGCCCCCGCAACCAAGCCAATTTGCATATCCCCCATAATCAATCCAACTACCGGACCGGTTATAATCGGGCGGTGGATATTTAGTGCGACATCATATTTATCGATACCACAAAAAAATGCCCATATTGCGACAAGCATAGCTTCGAAAAACATGCTTAATTCCTTTTTGAAAGTAAATGTAAATATATCTTATTTTTTAATGTCAGGCGGCGCCGTTAACCAGTTCAAAGATATCCAATGCGTTTTGATCAGGTGTATTTTGAACCGTGCAACATACCCCCTTTTGGGTCATACTCTCAAATGCTTTAATATCATTATCATCAACAGACACTGTTTTTGCGATTTGCTTCTTGCCTTCATGATAATGCATATTCCCGATATTGCAGTGGGTGATCGGAACCCCTCCCTCTACCAAACGAGCAACATCTGTCGGGTTATTACAAAGAATAAATATTCGCTGTTTATCTGATGCATTATGAATCACATCAATTGTCTTTTTAATAGTAAAAAATCTAACTGCATATTCTCCACCTGCGGAAGCTTTCATACCAGCTTGCATAAAGGCAGCATTGGGGCCTTCTGCTGCATCATCATTAGCAACAAGAATCAGATTCGCCTCTGTGTGTTTACCCCATGTGATACGAATTTGTCCGTGTAACAAACGTTCATCAATCCTAGTCCATACAATATTTGGAGTTGTCATATATTTCATTCCTATGTTATAGGCATACCGGCATATATGCAGGCAACACACTAAGCCATCTGATTAAATTAACTAGCAACATCATTATGCTTGCAGGCACATACCTGATGTCGTTATTCGTCCCCGCCGCACTAACTGTGTTTTACTTAGCTTAACGCCAGTCCAGACATTAATAAATTGAAAGAAAACGAAAATGAGATCGCTTTCACGAAGTTAATAAAAAGACATCGAAAGAAGGAGGCCTCCCCAATGCTTTTTCTAACTGGTTAATTTCTTCTATAAGAATGCATCTCACTTGCGGCTAGTAAACAGATGAATCCAGCTCATTGCAGTACGTTAATAGACGTCAACAAACGGATATACATCGCAGGCAATAGATAACCTATCCAAATCAAATACGGTTCTCACTCATACACATACGGATTTTCGCCTCGACTACTTCCTCCATGGCGGCCATGGCGGGCACCAGATACTGGCGCGGGTCGCTGGCATCCGGATGGGAGCCAAGGAAGGCTTTCATCGCATCGGCGAAGGCGATCTTCAGTTCGGTCGCAACGTTGACCTTGCAGATCCCGAGTTCGATGCAGCGGCGCACATCGGCCTCCGGTACGCCGGAGGCGCCGTGCAGCACCAGCGGAATATCTACCTGCTCGCGAATGGCGGCGAGGCGTGCAAAGTCCAGACGGGGCTCCTCCTTGTAGAGGCCGTGTGCGGTACCGATGGCCACGGCCAGCGAGTCGATACCGGTACGGCGGACAAACTCGGCCGCCTTCAGCGGATCGGTAAATTTGGCATTTGCGGCATCGACAATGAGGTCATCTTCCTGACCACCCAGCTGGCCCAGTTCCGCTTCAACGCTGGCGCCCATGCGATGGCAGAAAGTGACCACACTGCGTACTTTCTCGATGTTCTCTTCAAACGGAAAGTGCGAGGCATCGATCATGGCCGAGCGAATGCCCGCTTCGACCTTGTTGTGGATGTCCTGCTCGTCTTCGTGGTGATCCAGATGCAGCACCAGCGGGATGCGGTACTCATGAGCAGCTGCCTGACAGATGGAGACCAGATATTCGACCCCGGCATGGCGATAGGTGCCCGGGGTGCCAGCCAAGATCACCGGAGAGCGCATGCGAGCGGCGGTGCGAGCCACCACCTGCACGGTTTCCAGGTTGTGGATGTTGAAAGCCGGTACGGCGTAGCCACGGCGCTGGGCATCTTTGAGCATTTCATGGGAAGAGATCAGATACATAGTGACTCCTGAGCGTCCTGATTGACGCGAGATCCTGAGAAAAGGGAGGAAAGGTTGGTCGGATTTATCTCCCGGCCAGCCACCCAGATGTGTTGTTGATTGAGTTCAGTGGTGAGGGCGAGCAGGTTGGCCTGTTTGCCAACTGCCAGTGAACCGAGACGATCGGCAATGCCGAGCATCTTTGCTGGTGCCAGCGAGGCCATTGCGATGGCTTCATCGAGCGGCACATCCGCCAGCTGCACCATGTTGCGTACGGCGCCAAGCAGGGTGAGGGTGCTGCCCGCCAGACCGCCGGTTTCAGTGCGTACCACGCCGTTTTTCATCTCGACCCGATAGTTGCCAAGCAGATAGTGACCGTCGGGCATACCGGCAGCGCGCATCGCATCGGTGACCAAGAGCAGGCGCTGGCCAGCGCAGCAGTGACAGAGCTTGAGCACGCTCGGGTGTAGATGATGGCCATCGGCGATCAGCTCCAGCCAGGCTGCGGGATGGACAAGGCCCGCACCGACCATGCCGGGTTCGCGGTGGTGCAGGCCGCGCATGCCGTTAAAGCAGTGCACCAGCCCGGAGGCGCCTGCCGCCAGTGCCGCCATGGTGGTGTCGTGATCCGCCGCCGAGTGACCCAGCATTACCCGCACGCCGTTTGCGGCAAGATGGTGAATGGCCGCGATGGCGTTGGGCTTTTCCGGTGCCAGCGCGACCACCTTCAGGCTGCCGCGCGCCAGCTGTTGCAGGTGGGTCAGTTCGGCAATATCCAGCTCCCGAAACAGCGCCTGATCGTGGGCGCCCTTGTTGTCCGGAGTGAAGTAGGGCCCTTCGAGATAGCAGCCGAGCAGCTCGGCGCCCGGCATGCCGCGGGCAACGCTATCGGCAATGCGAGCAAGGGCTTGCTCTATCTCGGGGAGTGGGGCGGTGACCGTGGTGGCAAGAAAAGCACCGACTCCTTCTGCCGCCTTGGCCATCGACAAGGTAGCCAAGGCATTGCCATCGCTATCCATGACATCGACGCCAGCTCCGCCGTGGACATGACCGTCGATCAGCGCAGGCACCAGCAGCTCGACATCAAACCCCATATTTTCTTGAGAGAGAGAGCCTATCGCCGTTATCCAGCCATTCTCATGCTCTAGCCAGCAGGCCTCTCGCCAACCTGTTTCGGTTAACAGATGGCGCGCCCTGATCCGCTCGACCATTAAAGATCCTCCCCTGTCGGGTAATTAATGCCATCATTCCTGACACCGCCTGAATAAAGCTTTCCCAACTCTGAACGCATAGAGTGGGTCCATGCTCCTGTGAATTGGAACCAGTTCACAGATGGATAACTTTGCTTCAGTAAACTGTTGCACATGACGGTTTACTCAAGTTCTGCTCGGGATACGGATAGATTGTGACCCCCTGCACGACTCGATTAACACGACCGCTCGGACATGGATTATCCGGATTGATACCAAGCATCATGGATGTATGGAATGCGTAGAACTGGGCATAAAGCAGGTAACAAAATGCCAGCTCTGCATCATCGCCGCGCTGAGTCTGTGGAAGGTAAATATATTCACCAGCCTCAATCCGATTGTCAGGAATATCGGCCAGGGCAACAACTCGTGCAGCAACACCATCACGACGCAGCTCATTTAACAAATCAAGGTCATATTGTCGTGTATAGGGATCATTGGAGATCATCTGCACGATTAAAGTATTGCTATCGACCACTGATTTTGGTCCGTGACGAAATCCGGTAGGAGAATCGAACATGGCAATCAACCGCCCACTGGTCAGCTCCAGCAACTTAAGCGCTGCTTCTTGTGCAACACCCTGCAGACTGCCACTACCAAGATAGATAACTCGTTGTGGGAGTGGTTCATTCCATGCAGGCACCGTTTGAACGACCTGTTTCAGGATGGCCTCACTGACGCCTGCCAGTGAAGTGCAAGCATGCTGGTTGAACCGTTTCGGCAAAAATACAGTCAAGCAGGTCAACATCATGCTGGTGAGACTACTTGTCATGGCAAAACTACGATCATTGGTCTGAGGCGGCATCAACAGTGCCAGTGATCGACCCTCCTTCTGACAACGCTGATATAGTTTCCCTTCAGCATTGCAAGTGAGAACCAAGTGGTAACATTTGCTTACCAAACTGCTAGCCAAATCAACAGCTGCCACACTTTCAGGACTGTTTCCCGAACGGGCAAACGAAACAAGTAACGTCGGGGTATCTTGGTCCAGATACTCTTTTGGATCAGTAACAATATCTGTGCTGGGGATCGACTCCACTCTACCGTTAAGACGTGCCGATAAATAAGGGGCCAACGCACGCCCCGCAAAAGCAGATGTCCCTGCGCCGGTCAGAATAATTCGCAGATTACCTTGCATTAGTAAGGGAGTAATAAACTGATCTATGGCGTTTCTTTCCTTATCGACCATGCCTAATGTTTCTAACCATGTCGCAGGCTGTTGTTGAATTTCACTCGCAGTAGCAATTCCTTTGGCTGCGATTAATGTTTCTTTTTCATAACCAAGAATCATGACTGTAATACCTCACATAGCCATTTCAGGCTGGGGACAGCAAGCCCGAGAATAGTGCCGCAGCACTTCCTGAACCTGATCAAGAATCAGACTGTGGGGATCTGCAGAAAGCAGCCCCTCACGCACTTTTTGATATTGGATTGGTAGATACTGACTCAGCAGTGGCAATGGAATTTGCTCTTGTTCAAGATTGGCCAACAGACAGGCATACGCTTCATCTACCCGCTGCTCAGGCCAGTAGTAACGAATCCGATCCGAATAGCTGTAACCTCGAGCCAGACGTCTGTCATTAGGACTCCCCTGATAGTGGCTTTGCCAATATCCAGGCTGCTCCAACATGGTCTGCTCGAGCACATCACGTAGTCTTGAACAAGCACTAGCAGTCACTAATTCCGATTCAATAGCAGCCAATGAGAACAACGCTTCACGCAAAGCAAACGTGAGTGCAGGCCCGACCTTGAGAATTGCAAAGTGATCACGTACTAACTGCTGGTAAGCCTGAGGTGTTTGATAATCCGTCGAGTGGGCTTCAAACACCATGTGGGGGTATTCCTTGATCATCAGACTCAAGCCAATAGCCTTGCCACTTTGATAATCAACCACTCTCGTATGATCAAATTCAACGCCCGGCTGCACGACTAACGCAATGACCCGTGACCATACATCCCCCAAACCTTGACGAGTAAAGGCCGCTCGATGTGCTTCCAATGTATAACGCGCAGCCTGAGGTGTTGTTACCGCAAGTACTGAAAGATCTTCATGCGCCCCACCAGGAACGGGGACTTCGGTGCCAATTACATAAATCAGGTCGCAGCGCCCAAACTTCTCGTAACAAGTACGCTCAGCGACTACCGCAAGCCTAGCTGCACGTTCGGCAACCACTTCATCACTGAGTGATAAAGGGTCATCGGAACAAGCCATACTGCAGTCAAGATGGATTTTTTTGAAACCTGCCGCCACATATGTGGCAATAAGCGTTTCTGCATGTGCCATGGCTTCGGAAGCAGAAAGTCCCTGCCATCGATTTGGACCCAAGTGATCGCCACCAAGGATCACCATCTCACGCTCAACACCACAGCGATCTGCCAACTGGTATAAACGTTCGCGAAAATCTGCAGGTGTCATACCGGTATAGCCACCAAATTGATCCACTTGATTAGAGGTGGCCTCTACCAGCAGAACGTTTCCTTCTATCTTAGCCAGCGTTAATGCAGCTTCCAGCACTAACGGGTGAGCAGAACATACCGAGGTGATGCCAACTGCTTCCCCATTCTTGTTTCTTTCTATTAACTGAGCGATACCTTTCACTTCTCCTCCAAGGCCATCGAAAAACTAGCAGTGACATTTCATTTCTTTTCTAAAAAGATAAACCTGACGAAAACGAAATGAAATGAAATGACATGTTTTTTATGAGCCAGATCACGAAAAACAAAAGGAAAAGAAAGGGCTTTGACTGAAGTGATTTTTTTGTCACAAAGCGCAAGGCCAAGACTTGATTTGGATTGTCCACTAAGCGTTAATACGCAAAATGCAATAAAGTGAAAGTCCATGTGCAGACAGGACAACTAATACGGACAGAGCGGAATAATGCAAATTACCGAGAAAAGTACTATCGGCACCAGTGAACGCCGTGAGCGTATCATCCAGCAACTACGTAGCCATGGCAGCGTACAAGTCAATGACTTATCAGCACAGTTTCAGGTATCTACCGTCACCATTCGCAACGATCTGGCATTCTTGGAAAAACAAGGGATTGCTGTACGCGCCTACGGGGGCGCTCTGTTGTGTGAACCCAATCAGGCCGTCCCCGAGCGAACCATTGCCGACAAAAGTGTGCTCAACACGCCGGTCAAACAGCGGATCGGCGCGCTGGCAGCCACACTGGTACAACCCGGGAGTCGACTTATCCTCGACTCGGGCACCACGACGCTGGAGGTGGCTCGTCATCTGCGCGAACATCAGGAGATCCTGGTGATGACCAACGGCATGAACGTAGCCAATGCACTGCTGGAGGCAGAGGGGGTCGAGCTGCTGATGACCGGCGGTCAACTGCGCCGCAAATCACTCTCGTTCTATGGGGCACAGGCCGAGCAATCCCTGCAAAACTACCATTTTGACCAGCTGTTTCTCGGGGTGGATGGCATCGACCTCGAGCGCGGCATCAGTACCCATCACGAGGATGAAGCGCGCCTTAACCGCTGCATGTGTCAGGTTGCCAAGCAAATCATTGTGATCACCGACTCCAGCAAGTTTCGTCGCTCCAGCCTGCATAGGATCATTGATACTCAGCGCATCCATACGCTGATCACCGATGACGCCCTGCCTGCTGAACTACTAAAAGGTTTACATGATATCGGGATCGAGGTCCTGCTGGTACCGGCGGATCCCCACTGATCAAAGCAGCATTACTTTAGCCTCCAAACACCACGGTCAGGGTCATACCGATACTCATACGGTCACCTCTGGCGAGTAACCGTAAACCGGGATAGCCGGCTAGGTGATGGCCATTTGCGACTTGGCTCTGGGGCTTCAGACAGACGAAGCAACTCCCCTCATCGGGCTGGTAAAGCATCAGGATGTAGTGGTCAACTAAATCCGGACACTTGGTTAGGCCATTCTTCGGCTTTTGCTGGCGGTATCCCGTCATTGTGGTGATGTGGACGCCGCCAGTTGTAGTAATCCATCAGGTAATAACTGATATCTCGTTTCGCCTCTCGCAAGCTCATATATCCCATAGCCGGGAGCCACTCTGACTTCAGGCTTCTGAACAGTCGCTCCATCGGGGCGTTATCCCAGCAGTTTCCACGACGACTCATGCTCTGGGTTATGCGATAACGCCACAGTCGTTGCCGAAATGCCCGGCTGCCATATTGGCTGCCCTGGTCGGAGTGAAATAGCACACCGGATGGGCAACCCCGCTACTGATAGGCCATCTCCAGTGCTTTGATTGCCAATTCTGCATCAGGTTTATCAGACATCGCCCAGCCCACGACCCGCC